>JAGGXA010000077.1 GCA_021163285.1 Deltaproteobacteria bacterium
CGAGCTGATACATGTTCTTCAGGATGAAAAAAATTAGCGCATTGAGTTGATCTTCAAAAGTCATTTTTAATGGCCTGTCTCCTCTGGAAGCCAGAGGTGGAGCATCAGAAGCAGTTCTTATAAGCGGTTGAGATAATTTAAAAAAATGATGATGAATGAAATTTTTTTCGAGACGGCTTGAAATTGTGCGGCATCTTGTAACTCCTTGTAATAATTAACAATATTACAAATTGTCACAAAAATTTTTCTTTACTTGTCAGGTAAAAAATTCAGGTTTGGTCATTTTTTTCACTATTTTTAACAGGTTACGCAAAAAGCTAACCGGACATTACTGGATATGATCAACGACTTTTTTGGTTTTTTGTGAAGGGAACAATGCTGTTTTAGACAGAAAAAGCAGAACCATTCAAAAATACCTTGCAAAAAAATTAGATTCAATTTATTTGAGCTACAATATCAACAAATTACCACCTTGAAAGGGCTGACCCTGAACCCGTGAACGGCTACGAGTCATCTTCAGTCGATCTTCAATTCTTTTTCAAGCAGGTGGATCCTTTTTTCAATCTCTTTTTGTTTTTCCGGACTCGGGTTCCCCTTTTCTAATAACAACCGGAGCCCCAACAGTTGCATTGTTTTACGATGTTCCCGGCAGTCAATTTTCATTTGGTTTCTCCTGCAGAAGGAGCTGTTATATTAATTAGCGCCTGAACGAAAATTCCTCGTTTCCGTCCCTGAACAGCATATAATTATTTCCCTGTTTTTTTTCAAGGTAATTTTGTAACCGTTCACAGGTTTCGGGTTCACTCGTTTAGTGTTAACCTTGGGGATATTAAGGGCTCGCGCAAAAATAATTTAACATTTCGGCATCTCATCTTCAAATCATTTTCGGCAGATTCTAAAGAGCAAAGACCTTGAAACAGCCCACTATTACAGCGCCTTTTGCTCTTCAAAATCTACCGAACCTGACCTGTAACCGAGCGCCTGCCTGGGAATGTTATTTCGTCCTCGTCCCTTAAGGATGGATGAACCTGTCACATCCCGGATTTGCTCTTTTAAACTGAAGTTGCGATGAAACCCTGTTTCCCGGCAATGTTGACATAGAAGATATGTTGCACTAAAATCAGAAATAAAGTAAATAACATTCATAACCCTTCACTCCTTGTTTCAATACTCTGCGCTGGAACCTAATTACCGTTTGGATGGATAGATAAGGATGCCCCTTTTTAAGGATAAAACTGATTATATCCCGGACCCCAACCTTATTTCAAAATGGATGGGATGGCAGGGCAGGATACCTGGTTCCATGGATGATCAGGCCGGAGGAGGTAAACAGACAGAAAGATACTGTGACAATACGCCGATCGAGCCACGGGGCTTTAATTTCCCTCGTCTCAGGATTTGGAAATCTATCCTGTTCCTTTTATTTATTTCCTATATCATGCTGTCCTATTTTCGTGTACCGATTCTGACCAGTATTGGAAATTATCTTATTATTGATAAGCCTGTAAAGAAAGCGGATCTCATAGTCTGTCTGATGGGTAAACCTGTTGAACGGGGTCTTGCTGCAGCGAGGTTATATAAGAGCGGCTGTGCGCGGAACATCTTCTTCGCCAGAGTTGAATTCCCCAATGGATATGAGGATTTAAGGGCCAAAGGAGTAAACTATCCTGAATCAAGGGACCTTTTGGACAGGATGTTGCAGGGCCTTGGTGTGCCGAAATCTGCATGTATTACCAGTGACATCTTCGTTTGCAGCACTTATGAGGAGGCCCAGGTGGTAAGGGATATTTCTCTTAAGAGGGAGGTAACTTCCTTGATCATTATTACGTCACCAACACACACCAGGCGTGCATGGTTAACTTTTAACAAGGTGTTCGGGAAAGATAATGTTAGAATCTCGGTTGTGCCTACCCTGTATTCTGATTTCAGGCCTGACAACTGGTGGAAGACAGACAAATATCTACAGGATGTGATCCTTGAGTACCAGAAGCTTTTTTATTATTATATAAAATATTTGTAAGGGACGAGGACGAAATAACATCCCCGGGCAGGCGCACGGATTTAGGTCAGGTTTGTTTGATCTAAAAGCACAAAAGTTGCAGGAATAGTGAGCTATTTCAAGGTTTTTGTACTTTTGGGCTGGATAAAGATGGCCTGAAGCTGTAATGCATAGTTGGGAAAGTTAATTTGTTCTCGTTCCTAACTGCTCAGGTGAATAACTACCGCACAGCTCCAAAGATTTCGATGTATGAAATATATATTAGTAATAGCCGGGTCTGATTCATCAGGCGGCGCCGGAATTCAGGCTGATATAAAGACAATTACCAGCCTTGGCGCTCATGCTCTGACTGCGGTTACAGCAATTACTGCTCAAAATTCGCAAGGCATAAGCGCAATTCACAAGGTACCTGCACGATTTGTTTCCAAACAGGTTGAGACCATAATTGAAGACCTGTACCCGGATGCAGTGAAGATCGGGATGTTGTATTCAAAAGCCGTAGTCATGGAAGTGGCAAAAGCGCTTAAAAAGTTCAGACTGCGGCATGTCGTTCTGGATCCTGTTTTCAAGGCATCAACAGGAAGAAGCCTGCTGGAACCGGGAGCGCTAAATCTTTTAAATGAGCTTTTGTTTCCATTTACAGACGTTATTACACCGAATCTGTTTGAGGCAGGTATTATTGCAGGAAAAAAGGTCGTGGATCTTGAAGATATGTCTGATGCGGCAAAACAGATCAAATTATTAGGGCCGGATGTAGTTATAACGGGAGGTCATTTGGAGAAGAGATGTGTAGATATCCTGTATGACGGAAGGCAATTTTACCATTTTTATGGTTCAAAAATAGAGATAAAGCATACACATGGTTCAGGATGCGTTTTTTCAACGGCCCTGACTACTTATTTGTCCATGGGTAATGATATTACGACAGCGGTTGAGCTTGCCCATGATTTTGCCAGATGCGCCGTAACACATGGATATGCATGCGGTGAGGGCGCCGGACCTGTCCAGGCGGGTAAGCCGGGAACCTGTGAACAATTACAAAAAGTTTGACGTGTTAAAATTAGGGAAGTATTTGAAATGACACAATTAAAAAAAGCAAGATCCGGAATTATTACTCCTGAGATGGAGAAAGTGGCAGAAAAAGAACAGGTTGATGTTGCATGGCTCATGGACCAGGTAGCCAAAGGCAGGGTTGTAATCCCTGCTAATAAAAAGCATACTCGACTTATACCGTGCGGTATTGGAGAAGGCCTTTTTGTTAAGGTAAATGCCAATATAGGCACTTCTTCCGACAGGTCAATCCTTGAGGATGAGCTTGCAAAGCTCATGGTTTCTATTGAGGCCGGGGCAGATGCTGTAATGGACCTGTCTACCGGAGGTAATATTGATGAAATCAGGAGGGCTATCCTGAAAGAATCTACCATTCCGGTTGGTACGGTTCCTGTTTACCAGGCCGTTATTGAGACTGTTGAAGAAACGGGAGGTTTGATCCATCTCACCACGGACAAAATATTTGAGGTAATTGAAAGACAGGCGGAAGATGGAGTTGACTTCATAACGGTTCACTGCGGACTTACAAGACCTGCGCTTGACATGCTGAAAAAACAGGGAAGAATTACTGATATTGTGAGCCGTGGCGGCGCATTTCTAACTACCTGGATGTTGCATCATGACAGGGAAAACCCGCTCTTTGAAAATTATGACAGACTTTTGTCAGTAGCAAAAAAACATGACCTTACCCTTAGCCTCGGAGACGGATTAAGGCCTGGATGTCTGCATGACGCAACGGACAGGGCACAAATTCATGAGCTGATGACCCTTGGTGCATTGACTCAAAGGGCCTGGGACAGGGATGTGCAGGTAATGATAGAAGGTCCTGGCCATGTCCCTCTTGACCAGATCGAAACCAACGTTATTTTACAGAAAAAGCTTTGTCGGCATGCCCCCTTTTATGTGCTCGGTCCCCTTGTTACGGATATTGCAGCCGGATATGATCACGTCGCCTGTGCAATCGGTGGAGCCCTTGCAGGGGCGGCCGGGGCAGACTTCCTGTGCTATGTAACCCCGGCGGAGCATCTCTGTCTACCGGATGTGCATGATGTAAGAGAGGGTGTTGTTGTTACAAAGATTGCCGCTCATGCAGCCGATATCGCCAGGGAAAACAGGATTGCGATTGAGAGAGACAGGCAGATGTCTATTGCACGGAAAAACCTTGACTGGAATACGCAGATAAAACTGGCAATTGATCCTGAAAAAGCGAGAAAATACAGGGAGCAAAGCCCTTCTGCAGAAGATGATGTCTGTACCATGTGTGGAAAATATTGCGCTATTAAACAATTGAGGGAATATTTTAATAATAAAAAAGACCTGCGGACAGCAAAGCAGACATAACAAGGACAGATCTCTTATGAATAATAAAACCTCATATCAATTACTTCCGTAAGGGACGAGGACGAAATAACTTCCCCAGACAGGTTTGTCCTTGTTCCTAACCAACCGTTCTTACCCCCGTTCCCAAACTACCGCCTGGGAACGTATCTTTTTAAGTAACCGTTTTTGGGGCATTTCCTTGCATGTCATTGCAAGCGAATCGAAGCAATCTCATAGTTCCTCATACGGCAATTCCCGACAAAAAATACTATTAGCTCTTGTTCCCCCGCATTGCGTGGGAACGGGCAACGTTCAAACTATAAACTACTTTTTGAGCTTATTGAAGTATGCCCAGGAATCCATAAGTTATTACCCTGAATATTGAGCCAATAACCTTCTGCCTTCTGCCTTATAAACCCGTGAACGGTTATAAATTGAAACCATTGCAAAATAAGCAAACAGCATATCAAAGAACGTCCACCTAAGGGCCCGCGCAAAAATAATTTAACATTTTAGCCTCTCATCTTCATGTCATTTTCGGCAGATTTTAAAGAGCAAAAACCTTGAAACAGCCCACTATTACGGCGCCTTTTGCTCCTCATAATCTACTGAACCTGACCTGAATCCGAGCGCCAATTCTGTAAAGTTATTGTTGCGCGAACCCTAAACATAGGAGGCTGTTCTAAAATGCCCTTTTCCCCAAACTCTGCGTTATGCGAAAAAAAATATCCTCGGACAGCCTCCTATGGGCATTAAAAACTTGACAATCAAAATTATTTATATTTAAATTATTGGTTTATTTGATAATAGCGCTTACGATAATTATGATGAAAAGCGTTGCAGTGTTTTTTAATATTATTTCAAATTAAATCATTATTGCTTTCAATAATCGGTAAAGGATTACTTGTTGGCTGTTTTTTTTGGGGAGTAAGCGGCCTGAAAACTCTGCATGTGTAAAAATATCCAGCTTAAAAAAATATTATTTAGTATTACAGGCCTCGGGAATCACAGATTGAATAAAAATGCGAAAAGCCTTATTATTCAGGTCTTTCGGCCATTACACAATAATTTATTGGACAGACACAAGCAAAAAGATTAATTAAAAACGGATTGTTTTCACCGTGCATTGGGATTTTTTCGGAAGGGCATGCACAGGGGCCTGCCCCTACACCGCCGCAGGGGCAGGCCCCTGTGGTCGCCCATTAGAAAAATATTACCGATTGAAGTTGGTTTGTCACCTGTTTAAATGAAAAGTGTCCAAAAAATTACGCTTAAAATGCCATTCTTTCCGAGTTCTGTATTATATAATGTATGTAATAAGTTGCACAGAGGTGTACGGTTTATTTATGGGATGCAACGGATAATAGCGTTTGTCCCTGATTTTATCAGGGCTGACTTTTTTTGATTTGGCATCTGTTCACCATGGGTGCGAACCAACATGAAAACTATATGATTATCTGCTGAAAATGGCTGCCATTCCCTTGAGTATTCAGCCTTTTACCGAGACACATGAGCAGTTGTTTTTATTCTAACTAAAATAATTATAATAATTAAAGGGAGATTTAAAATGCGTTTTTCAAAAAGCAACGATGTTCTTGGAACCTCCAATCGCGGCAACCCTACGGAGTCGAGCCTGTGTACCTTATGCCGGGCGGATTGCAAGGGGAAATGTGAAACCTGGCTATCAAGCCTTGTGGGCCGCAAACTGCTCTATCCGAGAAGTTTTGGCATTGTGACAGCCGGTGCCAACAATACAACCCATGTAGGAGTGTCCTATAACTCACTAAGAATTCAGGGATATGCCTATGGTGCTCATGGGCTGAACGAGGGCCTGAGTAATGATCCTGATGACTGTATCTTTCCTAACGTAGGTCTTGAGACTGAATTCGGCAAGGAAGTTAAAACCAAAATACGTTTGCCGCTGATGACCGGCGCACTCGGCTCAACATTTGTGGCTGAAAAATACTGGGATTCATTTGCAATAGGCGGCGCATTAATCGGTATTCCTGTTGTTATCGGCGAAAATGTTGTCGGGGTTGACCGCAGTTCTGAAATAGAGCCCGGCAATACTCGCAATGGTAAAATTAAATGTTCCCCGGAGCTGGAGCGTCGTATAGACGGTTACCTTCGTTATTATGACGGCTATGGCGCGATTATTGTTCAGCTTAACGTGGAAGATACCCGCAATGGCGTGGCTGAATTTGTTGCGGATAAATATGGCGACAAGTGTATCATTGAATTGAAATGGGGTCAGGGAGCTAAAAATATCGGCGGGGAAATACAGGTGAGAACCCTCGATTATGCTATTTTCCTTAAAGAACGTGGGTATGTGGTCGATCCTGACCCCACATTGCCCGGAGTACAGCAGGCCTTTGAAAATGGCTCCATCAAATCCTTTGCACGTCACAGCCGTCTGGGCAATACACATATAGACACAGTGGAGCAGGTGCGCAGCGAGTTTATGGACTCCGTTAAATACTTCCGCAGCATCGGTTTCAAGAGAATTACATTAAAAACCGGATCTTATGGTATGGAAGAACTGGCAATGGCAATCAAATTTGCTACAGAGGCAAAGCTTGATCTGCTTACGATTGACGGCTCCGGCGGCGGAACCGGTATGAGCCCCTGGAATATGATGCAGAGCTGGGGGGTACCATCAATTATTCTTCATTCCAAGGCATATGAATACGCCAATATATTAGCTGCCAAAGGAGATGATGTTGTAGATATGTCTTTTGCCGGCGGTTTTGCCCTTGAAGACCATATATTCAAAGCCCTCGCACTGGGCGCTCCTTTCACGAAGCTCGTTTGCATGGGAAGAGCGATTATGATTCCTGGATTTGTCGGCTCAAATATCGAAGGCGCTCTCCATCACGCAAAAAGGGGAGAGGTTAACGGTCTCTGGTCGGAATTGCCCAAAACGGTGGAAAGCATCGGAAAGAGCGCCAAAGAAATTTTTGCCGGATATTTTGATGTGGAAAAAAAGGTCGGCAAAAATGAGATGAAAAATATTCCCTACGGCGCTATTGCCTTTTATACACTCGCCGACAAACTTGCATGCGGTCTGCAGCAGTTAATGGCAGGCGCAAGAAAATTCAGTATGAATCAAATTACACGCGATGATATTTTTTCAGGCAACAGGGAAACAGCCAAAGAGACAGGTATTCCGCACGTCGCAGATGTCAACGATGAAAGCGCCAGGAAAATACTCAATTCGTAGGACAGACGTTTGTAATTGACGGATCAAGGCCTTCCGGAGATTAATTTCCGGAAGGCTTTTTTTATGAGTTATTGTCTTAAGGTTCGCGTAAAAAAAATAAGACGCCAAAATGTTAAGGAACGAGGACAAATTAACTTCCCCAACCATGCATCACATCTTCAGGCCATCTTTGTCCGATCTAAAAGTGCATAAATCTTGAAATAGCTCACTATTCCTGCAACTTTTGTGCTTTTAGATCGAACAAACCTGACCTGAATCTGTGCACTTGTTTGGGGATATTATTTCGTCCTGTACGGTTAGCTTTTGGATAAAACTGTTCAACATCCTCTTTGCCTCATTGACCTGTTGATTAAATTCTCTACATGTTTTCTGAAATCTCTCATTTCTGCCCTTTTTCAATTCTAACGGCTAAACGCTAATGGCTAACTGCACAGGTTGAAACATTTCAGTTTGTTTAAAGTCAAGGATTTTGAAATCGGCTCAGTCAATAAATCAAAAAAACCTCTTCAATTGAAGAGGTTTTTTTGATTTATTCTTGTACTGATTATATCAGTCAGTTTCTGTTTGATAAAACGTTACTCAATTTCAACCAGGACAGCTTCCGCATCAACAGCATCGCCAATCTTACATTTTATCTCTTTGACTGTGCCGGAATCATTAGTAACGACAGGTAATTCCATCTTCATGGCCTCAAGGATGATGACCTCATCACCCTCATTAACTGAATCACCCGGTTTCACCTTAATATCCAGAATTTTTCCACCCATTGGTGCTGTAACTTCGCTCACAGTTGATACCTCCTAAGCTAATAGTATTTAAAAAAATATTACAATCGTTTATAAAGGAACAAGGACAAATTAATTTCCCCAACTGTGCATCACAGCTTCAGGCCATCTTTGTCCGATCTAAAAGTACATAAATCCTGAAACAGCTCACTATTCCTGCATCTTTTGCGCTTTTAGATAGAACAAACCTGACCTGAATCTGTGCGCCTGTTTGGGGATATTATTTCGTCCTCGTCCCTAAATATTAAACTACATTCCCAGACAGCCTTTTTGATTAAAATCTATTTGCTGGTGTGCGCTGATTTATACTAATTTATAAAGTACTTCTGGTACACTTAAAAATATTTTTATTAAAACATTGATGAAAAACAATCCAATTATTATATTATAATTTTATATATATGAAGCTGTTCTTTGTCAAGAATAATATCTGAAAACATGAACATTCCCTTATTATATCCTGGCTCCGCAGCACTTTTTGTATTTTTTGCCGCTGCCGCAAGGACAGGGATCATTTCTTCCTATCTTTTTCCCCTGGCGCCGGACCGTAGCCGGACTTTCCGCTTCGTCACCATGGCTTAAACTTAATTGCCTTTTCTTCGGGGTCAGTTCCTTATCGCTCCGTTTGATTAGTTGAACGCGAAAAAGAGTGACCAGGGACTCTTCCCTGATCCTATCCATAAGCTCTTCAAAGAGTGTGAAACCCTCTTTTTGGTATTCTTTCAGCGGGTCTAGCTGCCCATATCCCCTAAGACCGATCCCCTCTTTCAGATGTTCCATGTCCTGGAGATGATCCACCCATTGCTTATCAATGATCTGCAGCATTATCAACCGGGAGATCTGTTCCAGGTCCTCCTTGCCAAAGGTCTGTTCTTTCTTCTTATAAACGTTTATTGCCTGTTCTTTTATCAGTGATTTCAAGTCCTCCACCGTCATGCTGTAAAACGCATCTTCATCCATATCTTTCCGGCTGATCACCGGCACAAACCCGAACATCCTGGCGCAGTTTTCCGTCAGACCCTGCATATCCCAATCTTCAGGGTAATCACCGGGATCAATCCGTTGCCCGACAAGCGCCTCTACCTTGTCATCGATCATGTCCCGGATGATCTCCTCCATATCATGGCCATCAATAACATCTGTTCTGAGAGAATAGATTATTTCCCTGTGTTTGTTCATTACGTCATCATATTCAAGAAGGTGTTTTCTCATGTCAAAATTATTGGCTTCCACCTTTTTCTGGGCGTTTTCTATGGCGCGGGAAATCAGGTTATGCTCAATCGGCTCACCTTTTTTCATACCAAGACGTCCCATAACGGAAGATATTTTGTCAGAACCGAAAATCCTCAAAAGATCATCTTCAAGGGATAGATAAAAACGGGATGAACCGCAATCTCCCTGTCTTCCAGACCTGCCCCTGAGCTGGTTGTCAATACGCCTGCTCTCATGTCTTGCGGTTCCCAGAATATGAAGTCCGCCTAATTCACGCACTCCCTCGCCAAGAACAATATCCGTCCCCCTTCCAGCCATGTTGGTGGAGATAGTTACTACTCCTTTCTGACCTGCATTGGCGATGATCTCCGCCTCCTTCTGATGATGTTTTGCATTAAGTACGGAATGAGGTACTCCGGCCTTTTTCAGCATCTTGCTCAACATTTCCGATTTTTCTATGGAAATAGTGCCCACAAGGACAGGTTGACCCTTTTTGTGCAATTCTTTGATCTCCTCAACAACAGCTTCATATTTTTCCTCCTGAGTCTTGTAGATCACATCCGGATAATTTACCCGGTTCATCTTCTTATTCGTAGGAACAATCATTACATCGAGGTTATAAATGTTTTTGAATTCTGCTGCTTCCGTATCTGCGGTACCGGTCATTCCTGCAAGTTTTTCATACATCCGGAAGTAATTCTGAAAGGTGACTGTCGCGAGTGTCTGGTTTTCACCCGCGACACTCACTCCCTCCTTTGCTTCCACTGCCTGGTGCAATCCATCACTCCACCTGCGGCCCGGCATCATACGTCCGGTAAACTCGTCAACAATCATTACCTCCCCATCCTTGATCACGTAATGGATATCCTTTTCAAACAGCCAGTAGGCCTTGATAAGTTGCTGGGTCGCATGGAGAAGGTCCGAGCTCCTCAAGTAACGGTCTTCAATTTCCTTTAAACGGGCATTCTTCTCCTCGTCGCTTAAATTTTCATCTTCTCTGACAGCATGACACTCATCATCCATATCAGGAAGCACAAAATCTCCCAGCCCTGAACTTTTGGGAAAAGCAAGACCTTTTTCGGTAAGCTCCACGGAATTATTACGCTCATCAATTGTACAATAGAGAATTTCATCAAGTTCGGGCAAAACTTTTTGCATACTCAGGGTATTCTCCAGTCTGTCAATCTGCTTTTTGAGTTGCTGATTGGCAGATAAGATTTCCAAAAAAACAGGGTTCTTGGGATCGCCTCTCTTGACCTGCAAAAGCTTGTAGATGGCTTTCTCATCCACCTCGTCATTATCAAGCAACTCACGTACCTCTTTTAAAAGGACGCGGATAATTCCATTCTGTTTGCTCCTCAACTTTATAACGAGAGGCTTTACCTCTTCATAGACCTTATTTTCGCTATGTTCCACCGGCCCGCTGATAATAAGCGGTGTCCGTGCCTCATCAATGAGAATGCTGTCAACCTCATCCACGATGGCATAATGGTATCCCCTCTGAACAAAATCCTTCGAGTCAAATTTCATATTGTCCCGAAGGTAATCAAAGCCGAATTCGTTATTGGTTCCATACGTTATATCGCAGTTATATGCCTTTTTCCTTTCAGAGTCATCCATTCCGTTAACTATTACACCAACAGAAAGACCGAGGGCACGATATATCTCGCCCATCCATTCGGCATCTCTTTTTGCAAGGTAATCATTAACAGTCACAAGATGAACGCCCCGTCCTGTTAGGGCATTCAAATAAAGAGGAAGCGTGGCCACAAGGGTTTTGCCTTCTCCTGTCTTCATTTCGGCGATCTTTCCTCTGTGCAGGATGATACCGCCTAACAACTGAACATCAAAATGCCGCATGTTCAGCACCCTGGCAGAAGTCTCTCTGACAACGGCAAATGTCTCGGGAAGGAGCTCGTCAAGTGACTCACCCTTTGAGAACCTTTCCTTAAATTCAGCCGTTTTTGCCATGAGCTGATCATCTGAAAGCTCCCTGCAGCTCTGTTCAAGCTCATTAATCTGATTGACAATCGGGGCCATGTGTTTCAGCTCCCGATCATTCTTGCTGCCGAAAATGCCATATATTATTTTTTTAAACATTTTTTTATCTGCACTTTTTTTATTAATATTTATGGTTACTGTTTAAATCTCATCTTTCCTTTTACAAACAGGTTGAAGGTTCAGAGGTTCAGGATTCAGATGGGGCGCTGGTGAACACTTGCAAAAAAAGAGATAATATTCAGGGCAAGTGAACGATTTATCCCGGGGACCTCAAGCAGATCATCCATATCCGCCATACTAACAGCGGTTATGTCTTTAAAATGCCGGAGCAACAGTTTCACTCTATTATTGCCGATCCCGGGTATTAGAGATAGTTGAGATGTGATCAGTTTTTTCCCTCTCAGCTTCCGGTGGTAGGCTATGGCCCGGCGATGTGCCTCATCCCTTATCTGCATCGACAAGAGCAGGACAGGGTGATCCGGCCTGAGTGTTACAGGGTTTTTTCGGCCATGGCAATATATCTTGTCATATTTTTCATTACGGTTTTCATCCGGCTTTGCGATCGATATTACCACCGGAATGTCCGGATGTCCCTCCTCACGGAGGACGCTTTTTACTGCTGAAAGATGTCCTTTGCCTCCATCAACAAGGAAGAGGTCGGGCAGATGCCCCCTCGAGACTCTCTTTTTGACAAGTTCCGCCATCATGCCGTAATCATCAATACCGCTGACTTCTTTTATCCTGTAGTTTCGATAACCTTGTTTGTGGGGCAGACCGTCAACAAAGCTGACAACGGTTCCCACGGCAAGCTCCCCTTGCAGGTTGGAAATATCAAGTCCTTCAATAAACCTTGGGACGGAGTTGAGATTTAAAACCGAGCTGAGGATTTTCATTAAATCATCCTTCCGCGAACTTGTTTTGCCGGCAAGGAGATTTTCAGCATTTGACAGGGCCATCTTTATAAGTGAAAGCTTTTCACCCCTGAACGGCGTGTGGATCACTACCCTTTTCCCTGCCATGTCGGTTAACCAATCGGTAATGGGAAGCAGGTCTTCAACCTGCTCAGAGATCAAGACCCGCTCAGGGATAAAGGTCTCGCGTGAATAGTACTGTTTCAAAAATGCCTCCGCTACCTCCGGGGCAGACACATCCTTTTTTTTGATAAGATAATTACGGCTTTCCATAACGCAACCTTTACGGACATAAAGGATAACCGCCTGGTACAGATCCCCTGATTGAGCAATGCCGATAACATCCTGATCTTCCATCTTGGGGGAGACCACGTGCTGGCGCTCAACGGTTTTTTCTATTGCCCGAATCTTATCTCTTATCGCAGCCGCCTTTTCAAAATCCAGATTATCCGCAGCCCCGGCCATCTCTTTTTTCAGGTAATCAATTAATTCCCGGCTGCGGCCTTCCAGAAAAAGCCTCACCTGTTGAACAATCTCCCTGTAGTCGGATTCGGGGACATTATGGGTGCATGGGCCAAGACATCTACCCATCTGATAGTTCAAACAGGGTCTTGCACGGTTTGTCAACCCACTGCCCCTGCATTTGCGTAACTGGAAGTTTCCGTCAATAATCCGCAGGGTACTGCGAACGGAACTGACTGAGGAAAAAGGGCCGAAATAGAGCGCCCCATCTTTTTTTATCCTCCTGACAATGTTCAGGCGGGGGTAAGGTTCCTTGATATCAAGACGGAGACATGGATATTGTTTATCGTCCCGAAGAATAATATTGTAACGGGGCAAATGCTTTTTTATGAGATTGCTCTCAAGAATAAAGGCATCTTTTTCGCTGGAAGTTATAATAAAATCAAGTCCGGATGCCCTTTTCATCATAAAGGCCGTTTTATCAGGGAGGCCTTTTACAGGTTTAAAATATGATAAAACCCTTTTTTTGAGATTTTTGGCCTTACCGACATAGATCACACGTCCTGAATGATCTTTAAAAAGATATACTCCCGGTTGATCAGGCAGGGTCTGCCGTAATTTATTGAGATCAAGTTCATACTTAATATCAACTGCATGATCCATCAATAAATGTCGTCCCATTCCAGATAAAGACGTTTTGTCATAACAACAAGGTTGTGAAAATTTCCTTCCCTGTCTGAGAGATAATTTTCAAGGACCGCTTCTTCGTGAAAATTAAATTTTTTGATCCAGTTAATGATAGAAGGTTCCCTGTCCTGTTCAAGATGAATAACCAGCATCTGTAACCCTCTTGATATTGCCAGGTTGATAATATCAAGCAACATCCAGGTACCGAGACCTTTATCACGAAAAGAGGGAGCAACGGAAAATTTTAACCTGCCTATATGACTTTCTGCTCCAAAATTTTTCATACGGAGAACCGTGTTTGCAATAATGCGTCCTTCAAGCAGGGCAATAATTGAGATTTCCCGTTTAAGTTCCAGGTTCATGACCCAGTCATGAATATAACCCGGATCGGAAAGATCGTGATCAAGAAACCATAATTCACTTTCGGGAAAATGTTTAAACATCTCAAGCAGACCCTTTTCATCTCCTTCCCTGACAGGCCTTATAGTTACTCCTGTTCCGTCTTTGAGAATTATTTCCTTTGGATAATCTTTCAGTTCCCCGGCATTTCCCGGATGATTCATCAGACGACCTCTTGACAAACATTTGTTGTAACCGTTCGAGGTTAATAATATCAAGCCATTCATGGTATTCCAGCAAATTTTCAGAGACTGGAAGGCTGTCCAGAAAAAAGGTGGTTTTCATCGCAGCTTAAACGTGAAGGGATAAAAAAGTGATACAGCAGGTTTATCCATACGTAATATTGCTGGATAACGGTTATTAGAAACAGAAACAGCAAAAACTATGTAAGTTGTTGCTAAAAAAAAGGATAAATGATATATAAGTATACAGTCAAGGTCATTATAGCATAAAATTATGGGAACAAAACATGAAACATGGCGGAATCCGGATTCTCCGGCGTATAATGTTTTTAACATTTCTTTCGACAATAAGTGCATGTTCGGTAATGAGACCCTCAATGCCGCCTCTTGCCTCTATTGAGGGAAAGCCCGGCCATTTTTTTGCCGGCCGTATAATCAATACCAATGACGGAAAAGCAATATCATTTGACCTGCTCATTGATCTGCTGACAACTAACGACCTGATTTTTATAGGAGAAGTCCATAATAATGCGGATCATCATCTAATTGAGACCCAGATACTGCAGGCATTGATGATGAGAAATAAGCGCCTGACCGTGGCCATGGAATTTTTCGATGAATCAGATCAGCCTGCTTTAGACAGGTACATGAAAGGCGCTGTTACGGAAGAAGAATTCCTGAAAGATGTTAACTGGGATAAGAAATGGGCGTTTGACTACCATTTTTATCGTCCTTTGATGTTGCTTGCAAAAGAAAAAGCGGAGAATCTGCTTGCAGTTAATGCCCCGGGTAATATTGTTAAAAAGGTGGCTGGGTCAGGTCTGAAAAGCCTGAATGCACAAGAACGTAATCAACTGGCAAAAAAAATTGACCTGAATAATGAGGACCATCGTGCCTATCTGAATGAAATTTATCGAAAACATCAACATGATATCCTGAAAAATTTCGAGTATTTTTACGAGGCTCAATGTGCATGGGAAGACACCATGGCGGAAAACGTTGCAGCCGATATAAAAAAGTATAATGAGCAAATAGTTGTATTTGCAGGAAACGGGCATATTGTAAATAAATTTGGAATACCTGAACGGACACAAAAACGTGCCCCGGTCAGGATGGCAACCGTCATGCTATATCCTCTGACCGAACGGACGACAATCAAAAAAGGAATCGCTGATTATGTGTGGCTTACAGGAAATTATCTGCCTAAACATCTTATGCATCGGCACAAATACAAACAGTAACTCTAAGAGGCTGTCCGAAAATGCCCTTTTTCTCAAACTCTGCGTTATGCACAAAAAATATCCTTGGGATATCAACCATATACCTGCGGTAATTTTTTTTCGTAAGCCTTGATTCTGGAAAAAATTGCTATTCCCGGACATCCTCTTAAGAACGCAAAATGAAACAGGAGAAGAATAGAAGTGACAAAAATTACACCTGAAACGATTGACAGCCTTAGTCCCGAAAAACGCAAAATTATCATGGAAAGATCTATGGAAGATATTTCATCCATCTATGAGGATATTCGCAAGATAGTGGATGACGTTAAACACCGGGGAAATTCCGTGGCCCTGGAACATTATAAAAAGTACAAGGATGATATTACTGAATCCGACCTTGAGGTTACAAGGGAAGAGATAGACAAAGCCTACAAGCTTGTGGAACCTGATATCATTGATTGCCTGAAAGCGGCGGCCCATAATATAACGAAGTTTCATATGGCACAAATAGAGCGTGAAATGTGGTCTATAGAGGTGAGAGAAGGCATTCTTGCAGGCCGCATTACAAGGGCAATAGATATTGCCGGATGCTACATCCCGGGTGGGAAAGCAGCTTATCCAAGCACAATTCTTATGACTGTTCTGCCTGCAAAGGTGGCGGGCGTGAAACAGATCATATCCGTAACACCTCCTGATAAGGAGATGACTGCAAACCCGGCGACCCTTGTGGCTGCTGATATTGCCGGCTGCGACCGTATCTTCAAAGTCGGTGGTCCATGGGGCGTAGCGAGCCTGGCCTTTGGTACGGAGACTATGCCGAAGGTGGATAAGATCGTTGGCCCGGGAAATAAATATGTGACCGCAGCCAAAATGCTGGTATATGGGCATGTGGGCATTGATTCACCAGCCGGTCCAAGCGAGGCGCTGATCCTTGCCGACCAGACCGGAAATCCGGAATGGATCGCCCTTGATTTTCTTTCCCAGACAGAGCATGACCCGGACTCTGCCGCGGTACTCGTTACTACGTCGGAAAATCTCGCATCCGCGGTGTGCAAAATTATAGAGAGGGAATATGACAGTCTTCCGAGAAAAGATATTTTTGAGTCATCCCTTAAAAGATACTCCTGTGTGCTTATTGCGAAAGACATGGAGCAGGCCATTGATTTTACTAACGACTACGCTGCGGAACATCTTCAAATTATGACGGAAGATCCATTTATTACCTTAAACAAAATCAGACATGCGGGTTCAATTTTTCTGGGACCTTACGCACCGGTTCCCGTGGGTGATTATGCCTCAGGCACCAACCATGTGTTGCCTACCGGCCAGTGTGCAAAGATGTTTTCCGGACTCTCCGTAGATGATTTCATAAAAAAACCCACGTTCCAGTACCTGAGCAGGGAAGGTCTGGCAGATCTAAGGGATGTTGTCGTAAAGCTTGCTGAAACAGAAGGCCTTCCTCTCCACGCAAGGTCGATAAAGGCAAGATTCATAGATTCAGATAAATAAAATAACCCGGAGAGCGCTCATATCTTGATTAGATTCGGAGTCCCGCAGGCCGGCTTACAAAATTATTATTATCGGACAATCCCCTGTTTTCTGTACTTTCTCGTTCATAGAAGGCTGTCCGGGAATAGCAATTTTTTCCAGAATCAAGGCTTGTGAAAAAAATTACCGCAGACATATAGTTGATATTTCAAGGATAATTTTTTGAGCATAACGCAGAGTTCGGGGAAAAATGGCATTTTCGGACAGCCTCACAGGCCCAAGCTTGGGAATGTATATATGGGCGCTATTTTAATAAAGGAGAGAATTTCGGGATATGAACACTTCTATTACGGTATTGGCGGAAAACAGTGTTGGAAAGGCACGGCTGATTGGTGAACATGGATTTAGCGTGTTAATTGAGAGGGGAGATAAAAAGTATCTCTTTGATACGGGCCAGGGTATGTCATTACCCCATAACGTCGAAGTATTGAATAAAAACTTAACAGGCTTAAATAAAATAATAATCAGTCACGGACACTATGATCATACAGGAGGTCTAAAGTGGGCGATCCAACAGGCAGGCGAAGTAGAGGTTGTAGCTCATCCGGCAATTTTTACGAGGCACATGTCTTTTGATCCGGTTAAGTTAACAGGGCCTCCCCGTTATATTGGCTGTCCATATACTCAGGAAGAACTTGAAAAATCCGGTGCTTCCTTTAATTTTATCGACCACACGGATAAGATTGCTCCTGGTATTTGGTTTATTGCCGGGATAGACAGGAAACCTGAATATCTACCTGACGACTCCAGTCTCAAAACAGAAAAAGACAATCAACTAATAGCGGACCTGGTTAAAGATGACGCAAGTCTTCTGCTGGAGACGGAAACAGAACCGGTTCTGATATTGGGATGCGCCCATTCAGGGATTCTGAATATCCTTGACCATGTGCACAACAAGATGGGTATCCGCAAACTTGGCGCTGTTCTGGGCGGCGCTCATCTTATGTATTCAAATTCCCGCGATATACCTCGTGTTATTGACACTCTCGAGGCATTTTCCGTTGACCTTGTCGGATTATCACACTGTACCGGCTTTAAGGCTGAGGCTGAACTGTCAAGGTATTTTGGTGATCGTTTCGTGATGGCTGCAACCGGATGTGTTTTTAATTTTTGAAATAATCGGTTACAAATGATCTTATCAACATACCAGCCATACTTTGCCCCTTTCCCCGGTTTTTTTTCAAAAGCCGCCTGTTCAGATACCATTGTCCTGATGGATTCGGTCCAGTTCCCACTGGGCGCCACATGGCTGACAAGGAACAGGTTTAAAAATGACCAGGGCGTGTTATTATTGTCCATTCCTGTATGGAAAAAGGGCCTTGGACTACAACAAATCAACCACGTCAGGATCTGTTACGAGAAGTCATGGCCTGAGAAATACCTCGCCGGTCTGAGCGCGGCTTATGCAAATGCCCCTTTTTTTAAAGAGCACCGGCACCTTTTGCAGGAAATATTTTCCAATAAATATGACAGGTTGATTGACCTGAATTTAAAGATTATCCGGTATCTCATGGACTACCTGATGATTCCGGCAAAGCTTATATTATTGTCGGAACTTGATATTGATGCAAAGGAACCATGGCTTACCCTCGAAATCTGCAAGAAACTGAAGGCCTCTCATTTCCTTGCTCAAAAAAGCGCGAAAAAATATCTTGATAAAGAATCATTTAAAAGATCGGGAATAAACCTGGAGTATTCCAATTATCGCGCCCCGGTTTACCCTCAGCTATGGGGACCAAACATCCTGAACCTCTCTGTTTTCGACCTGATTTTTAATTGCGGCCCCAAGGCACGCGAGATAATAACGGATCTGTAAGCGAAGAACCCTAAGTGAAAGAGTTTACAAGCCACCTGCTTCACAGGCTCTGCCTGAGAAGCCAGCAATTCTAATTATGGCTACCTTTGAGCATTATCTTTCCAAAAAACGGGCAAAACTGGCAAAAATAATGTTAAAAATAGCCAATATTCTCATAAAAGATCATAAAAATTTCCATAATTAGAATTGCTGCTGAGAAACCCTTATACAGAGGCAGTGCATCATGAATAGTGTCTTGCAACAGAAACAAAGTCGTGGTAAGTACCTTTGAATATTAATCCTGAATATTGGGTTATTACCATTTAACCCTGAACCATGAGCTATTGAGCCCATGAACCGTTATGCGGATTTTACAAATTGATATTTTTTACGGTTGAAACTTATAAAAGAATTTGTTAGCTTGCATCTTTATTGAAAACTGGAGTGTTAAGAAAGGCCCGTCTGTTGCCTTTGGGTACCCTGATAGTGCGTGTTCGTCCCCATCCGGATATTCCCGTTTTTTCCCTCAATGTAATGACCATAATGTAAAGGTCAAATGGCTGTGAATTAGAAATTCTTACCGATCTGTAAAACATTACCATAGATCCGATATAATAATATTAATATCATAAACTTATTTCATTAATATCATAAATTTATTTCACAGGAAGGAGACTGTAATGAACAAAGAGCAGTTAATAAATGAGGTGGCACAGGTTCTAAGCACCAAAAAGGAAGCCAGAGCAGCAGTAGACAGCGTTTTTTCAACGATAAAACAGACATTACAAAACGATGAACAAGTGACTATAATTGGATTTGGGACATTTAAAGTTGACCACAGAAAAGCAAGGAAAGGAAGAAATCCCCAAACAGGAGAAGAATTAATGATAGAGGCCAAAAAGGTGCCGAAGTTTGCCCCCGGCAAGGCCTTAAAAGATGCAATAGCATGATATTGCAGAAGGATTATAAGCTCAACAGTCCAAAGTTCTGCCGTCATGCCGGAATCGATCCGGCATCCAGTTTCATTATGCCCTTGTAATTATTCTGGATGCCGGCTTTCGCCGGAATGACGTCACAAATAAATCAACACCAGGAATGTCAATGCGTGAAAAGAACTTTGGACTCTCAAGTTATGAATTGTATCGCCCTGATATCAAGCAATGATTCGCAAGAAAAGGGTTACCAGGCCAAGGTATATAATCAGACTCAAAACATCATTCGAGGTTGTGACAAAAGGTCCGGAAGCCAGCGCCGGATCGATCTCCAGTTTCTTGAGGGCTAAAGGTACTGCAGAACCTATAAGACCGGAAATAGAGACAAGGAATACCATCGTCAAAAAAACTATAAATCCCAGCCGGTAATCCGAAAGCCATAAACCTACGATAAAACCAAGAAGTATCCCACATAAAATCCCGTTTATTAGGGCTACTCTCGTCTCCATCCAGAGCCTCTTTCCAACATGTATAAGGCTGATATCACCAGTCGCCAATCCACGGACAGTAACTGATGACGCCTGAGTGCCGGTATTTCCACCCATAGCCATTATCACAGGGAAAAAAATGAGAGGCCGATGATCTTTTCCAGGCATAATCGGAACCGGCTGATCACGACGGCGGCAAGTATCCCGCCAAAAAGCGCTACAATAAGCCATGGAACCCTTGCCCTTGAAATCTTCAATAATGAATCTTCTGCAATCTCCTGATCAATTACTCCTGCCATCAGGGAGATATCTTTATCCACTTCTTCCTCAATAATATCACCTAAATCCTGCATAAACTATTTTCAAAAAAAAATTGTGCTTTTAATATCAACGAATTACAGAAATGTTGTGCTTGTATAACACACATTAATTTGATGCGGCCATAAAGGTTGTGATTTTTGAAAATAGCTTTACCTTAAGGACCCCAGATATTCCCGAATTTACGGTGTTAGCCATCACTATACGGCCACTACATA
>JAGGXA010000183.1 GCA_021163285.1 Deltaproteobacteria bacterium
CGCCGATTTTACCGAATCTGCGGCGTTGGCAAGGACTTGAAGTATCGTAGTACGTCTGCGCCCTTGCCGCCTTGCACCTGCCTGCAGCAGGCAGGTCTTCGGCAAACTCGACGCTTGCAGGTTTTAGGTTATATATTATTGCTGTTGGGACAATTGGCTTTTGGCATATATTTTGCTGTTACATAAATTAAATTTATTATTTAAATTTGTAACCGTTCACAGGTTCAAGATTACATGGCAGCTATTCAGGTGTTCAGGCAAAAGGCTGAAGACTGAAGGGAAGTGCGGCCGTTTTTAGCAGAAAATAAAAACCATATAGTTTTCATTTGCAAAGGCATGCGTAGCTGCACATCCGCATGTTTTACCTTCAACCTTCGGTCTTCAGTCTGTTTACCTGAGTAGGCACATTATTTTTTGGTGAACATATAATTAATTATTAACACTGACAATATTTATAAGGAGTTTGGGTATGTCTTTTTTAAAAAACATGAAAATGAAGCAAAAGTTTATGTGCGCCGTGGCTATGCTCGTTTTAGCAGCCATTATTTCCGTAATAGGCATGATAGAGATCGCCAAAACAACTTACCTGCAAAAACTTGAAAGGGACCATATACTATTGTCAACTATACTGAATAATAAAACTCGAGAATACATCAGCTTAATCAAACAGGGTACTGCCGATGCCGAGTCCCGTGCAGACAACATCTTGAACGCCAGATCAAATAATAAGAATGATATGGGTCTTTCCCAATTATTGGAAGAGCTTTTAGTACAACCTGCGGCTGTAAATGATGCATTGAATTTTATCGAAGAAGCCTTGTTCAGAAGCTTCGGATTCGGCATTGCTTTCGATGTTACTCAGGAAGATATCATAAACTTGAATAATGCAATAGAGTTATTGGAAGGTATTAAAAATAAGAAAATTACAATAGAACGTTTTGAGGATAAGTTTTTTCATGAAATAGATAAGGTTGCTGCTCACTGCCTTAAATTTGGCCCTATTATCAACTCCGCGAGTATTTTTACAAGAAACCTGATGATCACCCTTGCGGTCGTCTTTCTTTCTCTTGCAGGAGTATTTCTTGTATTTCTTGCCCGAATGATCACTTTGCCTCTGATTCAACTGACCACCCTTTCGGAAAAAATTACCCGGGGTGACCTCACACAATATATAGACCTGGATCAAAGGGATGAACTTGGCATCCTTGCAAATTCCATGAACCATATTTGCAAAAATGTTGGGGGAAGAGTAGGTAGTACTGCCGCAGCATCCCAGCAGCTTTCCGAAGGCGCGTCTGAACAGGCGGCAGCCATTGAGGAGACTTCTTCCTCCCTTGAAGAGATAGCGTCAATGACCAAACAGAATGCGGACAATGCCGGCATGACTGATCAGTTGATGAAGGAAACAGATAAGATGTTAGGCATTGCAAACAACTCAATGGCTGACCTTACAAAATCTATGGAAGAACTTACTCATGCAAGCGAGGAAACTCAAAAGGTTGTTAAGACCATTGATGAGGTCGCATTTCAGACAAATCTCCTGGCCCTGAACGCTGCTGTTGAGGCTGCAAGGGCAGGTGAGGCGGGCGCAGGTTTTGCCGTTGTCGCAAGTGAAGTAAGAAATCTGGCATTACGAGCTGCCGATGCTGCCAAGGATACGGCAGCACTGATAGAAGGCACAGTAAATAAGGTCAAGGATGGGACGGAAATCGTAAGCACTACCAATAATGCATTTTCCGAGGTAACCCAGCGAGCGGAAAAGGTAAAGGAACTGATTAGTGAAATCTCTGCCGCAAGCCGGGAACAGGCCCAGGGAATTGAAGAAATCAACAGGGCCGTGGCTGAAATGGACAAAGTTGTTCAACAAAATGCCGCCAATGCTGAGGAGCTGGCTTCAAACATGGCCATGTTTAAGGTCAATCATGCCCGGTCCGACAATTATCAAATTCAGGCAAACGAATTCACACCGGCGTCCATGGCGGGACATACTGAAAAGAAAAAGAATCCTGCCTTGAAGATAGCGGAAAACCCTCAAGAGATAATTCCGATGGATGATGATTTTAATGATTTTTAGGCATCCTTCATTTATCCGTTGACATTTATAAAACAACAATGGGATTCAGATAAACACAGACAGGTTTATTTCACTTTCTCGTTCCCACGCTGAAGCGTGGGAGCCAGGCAAAAAAATAGTTTAGAGATTGCCTTGCCGTCTTCAGCTCCTCGCAATGACAGGGCATGTTGCGAGTTCACCCACCGTCATTGCGAGCAAAGCGAAACAATCTCAAGGGATTGTAAGTTCACAGGGAATTGCTGTTTTGGCAAGGGACTGTAAACTAAGAATCAGAAATTCGATTCAGACCAGGATGGGAATCGGAGACTTTGGCACAGTAATTGCTTTAAAATATTAACATCATGAACGAGGAATGGAGTTTTTCCTTTTTTCCTTCATTCCCGCCTCCTTGGAGCCCTGTTACCCCCTGACAGGGCTTTTTTTATTATATCAACAGATAAAAAAACTCATCGCGGATTAGCGTGATTCTCTCATTATTCAAAAATCAGCGCTTTATTTGCCTGCAACTCAGTATAATTATAACACATTGAATTTACAGTGATTTAACTGGACTATCAGTCGTCATTTCACCTAATCGACAATAAACCGTTAATTTTTTGACGCTAATCCGCAATAAACCGAATACAAAAGGGTTATAACCGTTCACGGATTCAAGGTTAAATTTTCATTCTGAAACAGAATTCTATTTCATATACATTTGCAAATCATGAACAGGCAAATATGAACCATGCAGCTATCCTGAAATAAGTGTTCTGAAGTACGCACAGGCGCATCCATGCGACAAAATGATGCCATAAAACGTATCGACCTGTACGGTTGGCTTTTGGATAAAACTGTTCAACATCCTCTTTGCCTCATTGACCTGTTGATTAAGTTCTCTAAAATCTCTCATTTCCACACCTTTTCAATGCTAACGGCTAAACTCTAAAACCTAATTGCACAGGTCGAATTTATTTAACTGCTGCCATCGATCCTTATGCCCAAATTGGCACAGCAATTGCTTTATAAAACTAATACCACGCACAAACGAAAACTATTATTTTTCGTTCAGGCGCTATATATCATGTTCTTATAAATAATAATTCACCGAATATAGATGATCAAGGCGTTTGTTTAATGCCTGTCCATAGGTCGATTACCCTGAACCCGTGCAAATGGGACGCAGGTAACCGCTTGCCGTTCGTAAAAATTTAGCCTCAACAAGGAGGACACAGTTTAATGTCTGACCTGACAGAGAGAATAAACAAGAACCTCGAAAAAATTGCCATGGAAATAGTAACTCTTGAAGGCCGGGATATCCCTGTTATGGGCAATATGATGAATTCTCTTTGCGAGATGGAAAAAGACTCCCGGGAAGTTGATCAACCATCTTTTTTAGAATTAACACTCGCACTGAAGGGTTATCTTGAAAAAATGATACTTGATGAAGAGGATAATGCTGAACCTCTTGAGGAAGGAATTGAATGCCTTCAATCTATATACCACTGTCTGATTAACAAGAAGATATTTAATGGGGATCTATCTCAAATATTCAGCAAACTTCTTTATAAAAAACCTGTTTCTGAAGAAAAGATTGATCATCAGGATACAGGGGTTCAGATTGAGGAAGATGGTAACGCCGGCGATGAAGAAAGAGTTTCTCAGGGAGAGCAACTGGATGAAGATGACAGGGAGATTCTTGAAGACTTTATTATGGAGTCCAAGGATAATCTCGACGCCATTGAAAACGGCCTTATGACGCTTGAGCAGTCACCGGAGGATCAGGAAAGCATTAATGCAATTTTCAGGTCATTTCATACTATCAAAGGGGTTTCAGCTTTTCTCAATCTTCTTAAGATTAACAAACTTGCCCATTCAGCGGAGAATCTTCTTGATAAGGCAAGGAGCGGAGAAATCAGGGTTGAAGGATCGATCGTAGATATTATCC
>JAGGXA010000160.1 GCA_021163285.1 Deltaproteobacteria bacterium
AATTAATGCGTGTTATACAAACACAACATTTCTGTAATTCGCTGATATTAAAAGCATAATTTTCTTCTTGAAAATAGTTTATGCAGGTTTTAGGTATTAATTTATCGGCTCTAAATCATGTATTGTCTGAATTCATTTTTGTCCCTAACTACTGTTATTAATGTTTTTTCTCCCAATATTCCGGTTATCCTGACAGGGATCTCCCGGCCATCTTCAGCGTCGCTGTATGCCGCTGTAATAGCTGCGGATATCTCAAACGAAAGATCTGAAAGATCTCCTGAGACAAGAACAACAGGGCCCGGCACTGAGATTGTCGTTAAAATGATATCTTGATCCCCGGATAAGGAATGAATCAATTCGTTCTCCTTTTCATTCCTGCCTGCCACCAGTTTTGTGCCCGCGTTGATTCTAAAATGTCTTCCCAGTTTCAACAGCTCTATTTCAGTCGCCAATAAAGGGCTGCTGAATGAAATAAGGTCTTTTAACCGACGTGAAAAGCCTTTTTCAGTCAAAAGGCACCCTCCGGCCGGATTAGGATAATCATTAATGTTCAGCCTTTTTGCAAGCGCTATTTGCGGTTTCCTCGAACGACCATGAAAATTCATCAACAGTTCCCTTTTAACCCATCCTTTTTCTTCCGGTATGGTTGGCGGAAGATGACCGGCTGAAAGAGGTCTCAAAAGCAGAGCTCCAAGGCCGCTTTCATGGGCAACCATGGAGAGGGCTTTTATATTTTGCGACATAGGCCTTTGCCCTAATACTTCACCTGTAATAACAAAAGCCGCTCCTTCTTTATCAAGCATTTCGCCTGCGATTCGACACATAAGGATATGACAGTCAATGCATGGATTCATATTGCCGCCATAGCCATGTTCTGGATTTTTAACTATTTCGAGATGACGTTTTGTGATGTTTATGATCTTTAAGGGAAGAGCAATGGATAAGGCCGATTTTCGGGCTATTCCGGATTTAAAGAATGGCGTATCGAAAAAAAAGCCCGTGACATCAATGCCATGAGTCCTAATTAATTCCACAGCGAGAATGCTGTCCAGGCCCCCTGAAAAAATGCACAGGGCTTTCATGATAATTTAACTCCGCGGTTATAATCCTTCTTTCGACAGGGACCGAACCAGTTCTTTTTGTTTTTCATTCAGGGCTTTCGGAATCACGACGCTGATTTCAACATACGCATCACCTTTGTTCTTGCCCCTCATATGGGGAAGACCATAACCCTTTAATCTGAACTTTGCATTGTTTTGAGTGCCTGGAGGGATTTTTAATTTTAACATCTTTTGATCAATAGTCGGCACCTCAATCACCGTGCCAAGAACTGCCTCAGAAAACTTGAGTTGCTTTTTTATGTATAGATCATCATTAACCCTTCTAAAGAGCGGGTGGTCAAGCACCCTGATTCTGACATATAAATCTCCCCGGGGACCGCCGTATGGACCAGGATGCCCCTTTTCTTTAAGCCTTAATTTTTTCCCTTCACTGATTCCTGCAGGGACGTTTACCGAAACACTTTCCGTATGTCCATCTATATTATAAGATATAACCTTTTTTGTGGTAGTGGATAATTCCTCCAGGCTCAGGTAAAGATCATAGATCATGTCCTGACCCTTAATATGCTTGGCGCCGGTTTGGAAACCGCATGAAGAGGAACCAAAAGGGGCACCTGCATTATTAAAACGACAATGTCTCCTGCCCCCGGTTCCCCCAAAGAACTGGTTGAATATATTTTGGCCTCCTCCTCCGCCTTCAAAACCAAACTCTTTAAAGATAGTATTAAAATCAAATCCCTTAAAAATATCTTCCTGTGAAAATTTATTATGAAACCCTTCCGCACCGAACATATCATATTGCTTTTTCTTTTCAGAATCACTCAGCACGGCATAGGCTTCACTTATCTCCTTGAACATGGTTTCGGCTGATTTATCTCCCTTGTTCCTGTCAGGGTGGTATTTCAGGGCAAGTTTACGATAGGCCTTTTTGATCTCTTCAGGAGAGGCTGATTTGGAAACTCCCAGAACTTTATAATAGTCTGTATTCGGCATAATTCTTCAGATTTAAATACTTACGTTTAAATAAACAAACAATAACGGGCATCCTTCATTTTTACATTACACTTGGCAGAAAAGTGGCAGAGGCATCCTGCCGCTGATTTAAGAGGCTATAAGCCTCTTCTGCAATTTACAATTTTTAGTTCCAATAAAAATGAAGGATGCCAATAACGCCTTGTTTTATTTTGATTAATAATGTTTTCGTTCAGGCACTAATTCCTTCTTTTGTTATCTTATTTAATAATCACCATAAACATATAGTCAAGTGCAATAAATAAGAAGTATCGTAATAGTTCCCCGGATGTAAAACATTTAACAGGATAAGGGATAGATATGATATAAATCCGGTTAATCAAAACTGCTTAGGAACGAGGACGAAATAACTTCCCCGGGCAGGCGCACAGATTCAGGGAAGTTAATTTGTCCTCGTCCCCCTATCGCAACAGCGCAATTTTTATCTTACACCAGTTGATTTTATATAGCGCCTGAATGAAAATCTTAAAAAAAGTATAAATCGTTGATTAACAACTGCTCTTCCAAAAAAACGGTATAGCGTGATAATTTTTTTCAGGAGCCGGGTTGTATAAGCGGATAATTTCCTTTCTACGAGATACCTATGAACAAAAAATCAAGAGATAGAAAAAGAAAAAAGGATAAAAAAAAATACATTTGTAGCTGTTGCGGCATGAAACAGCCTTTCTGCCGGACTTGTCCCTGCGGTTTTCAGATCTGCAATAAATGCATGGAAGAAAATTTATGGGGGATGACATGCAGTGGAATTAGCTGGCAATGCCCTGACTGCGGGGCCTTTCGACCTTTTTAGCGAAATCAGGGACGAAGACGAAATAACTTCCCCAAATTTGAGTGTAGCCTTTTTTCGTAGAATATGTAATACATTAAGCATGTGTTTACGGTCATCTGTTCATGCATAATGGTTACGATAGACTGAAGAGGAGATGCCAAATGGGATATTCAGGAGATATACATAAAAAACAAAGTATCATGGATTCATATTTCTATGCCCTTGTGAGGGTTGTTGATTTGATATACCAGGATGAGGAGATTGGGGATATCCTGCATTTTATTGTTTCTCTTGCCACAGAGCTTACCGGCGCCAAGGGGAGTACGATTCGGGTGCTTGAAACAGGTACCTTCAATCTCAAAGTGGTGTCTAATTATGGCCTTAGCATGGAATATCTCAGCTCGGGAGCAATCGATTACGGACAGAGCGTAACAGAGATCAGGCAGGGAGACAGAATCATTATAGATGATTTTGAGAACGACACCCGGATTCAGAACCTTGATGCCGCAAAGAAGGAGGGAGTAAGTTCAGTAATCGGTATACCTTTTACCGTAAATGAGACCACTTACAGCATATTAAGGGTCTACTACAGATATAAAAAGACCCACACAGATGAAGAAATAGAGCTTTTGAACAGCCTTGGAAAACTGAGCTGCCTGGCCATCATGCGCAGGGTTGTAAATGGCATCAAAAAAGATTATGAGATTGATCGGACGATATAATACCGCGTTCACATAGAAAAGAACCCCGTACAGTTGAAATGGATTAATGAAGGTAACTTTTCCCAACCTGGGGAGTATGTATATCTTTTGCAAGGCAATAGCCGAAACAGCGGGTATACCGTATGTGCTTCCGAGACCTACTTCAATTCACACACGTGAGATCGGTGAATATAGCACCAATGAATCGACATGCCTGCCGCTTAAGATCATTCTCGGCAATTTTGTTGAGGCTCTCGAAGATGGGGCGGATACCATTGTGATGATAGGAAGCGGTCCTCCCTGCCGCTTAGGTATGTATGATCGCATCATAAAAATTGTCTTAAGGGACATGGGGTATGATTTTCGATGGTTGACTATACCGGGCATCTTCAACCTGCAGGCCTTCCTGCAAAACCATGAAGAAGCTCGCATCTTGCGAAAAGAGCTCTCCCCTTCAAACTATGCCCGTTTTCCTGTGGCCATTATAACCGGCTGGAAAAAGATGCTCTGGTGTGAGCATCTTGAAAAGGTTGCAGCTATTATGCGTGCAACTGCGTTTAACCCTGATGAGGTGGACAGCATTCTTGCAAAAGGACTTAATGCGATAGATACGGCAGATGGTATTAGGTCTTGTGCAAGCGCGGGCAGCAAAGCGGTTGAGGCTATTCGTTCAGTTAAAAAGAGCGGCAAAGCGCCTCTTAAGGTCGTTATGGTCGGGGAAGTTTATACTGTTATGGAGCCATGTATCAACATGGACGTGGAAAGACGGCTTGGTCACCTTGGTGTTATTGTTGAGAGGTCATCTTATTTCAGTATGAACATTCTCAGGGGCGCGCGCGTAAGCAGGAAGGTGCTTAGAGAGAGAAAAAGACTCCTTGAGCTGGTAAAAGGCTATCTTCAGTATGACGTGGGGGCGGAATGCAATTTTTCCGTGGCAGAAGCCGTACAAGCTATAAAAAGAGGTTATGACGGTGTGGTGCATGTATACCCTTTTTCCTGTATGCCTGAGACAAATGCGGCCGCCGTGCTCTCAGCCGTTGGTAACGATTTTAACTTTCCGATTCTCCCTCTGGTGATTGACAGACAGGATATGGAGCTTCGCATAGATACCATGCTTGAGGCATATGTAGATATCATGAGATGGAGGAAAGATGGACGTTTTTTATGAGGGTTGGACTGCCACAGGAACTCACGTGCATAGAATGGATAGATGAGTTTAAAACAGGGCTGAGTTATTTAATACCGGATATCGAATGGATACATACACCGTCCGTAAAAAACCGGCAGCCTCTTTTTCCTGGAACGGACGCGTGTTTTCCGTTCAAGAAGATGGTCAGGACATCTCTAAATCTGTCTTCCCGTGTCGATCTTCTTTTTATACCAAGGGCCGTCAGTCTTGACGGTTATCTGATGTGCCCGAATTTTCGCGCCCTGCCTGATATCGTTTCTATAAATATAAAGAGGATGGATAAAGATAAAACGGTTCCCGTTATTTCTCCATTGATGGAAATTAGAAACAGAAGACAGTTGGATTCACTAATCAAAAAAACGGCAAAAGAGCTGATTTCCGGTTATGGCCTTCATGGTTCGGAAAATATTTCATATGGAAAAGACGAACAAAACGTCAAATATCAAAGGGATATATCCCATTCCATAGCCCTTATCGGACATCCTTATTTACTTGAGGACAAAAGGCTGAATAACGGGGCGCCGGAGATATTGAAGAACTATGATTTAAGGACGATCTCTTCGACTGAACTTCCTTTCAGGGAGCTTAATCGATTGTCTGCTTCTTATGACTTTTATGCAAAAAAGATGTACTGGAGACCCGGACGCGAAATCCTGGGGGCATTCCTCTATTTCACTCACATAAGGCGGCCTGCCGGTATTATTCAGCTTGTGGCTTTTAATTGCGGTATTGAGGCCCTCCTGAGGATAGAGTTGATGAGCCTGTACAGGCAAATGAAAAATCCCCCCCCATACATGGTTATTGTATGCGATGAACATGTGCAAAGAGAACATGTGGTAACGCGGATAGAGGCATTTCTCGATATTATAAATGGCTTCAGTATCAAGTGAAATATTTATTGGAATAGATGTAGGTTCAGTGACCACAAAAATGGTGGTACTGGATGCGGATAATCTTGAGATGGTGGATTCTGTTTACATTCGGACATCCGGCAACCCATTAATATCCTTAAGGATTGCCATGAAGAGACTTGCAGGGACAAGTCCCCGTCCAACTGTCAGGGCGGCTGCAACAACCGGAAGCGGCCGAAATCTTGCGGCAAGACTTATTAATACAAGTATCATAAAAAACGAGATCACGACTCATACCCTCGCAGCAGTCAAGACCATGAAAGAGGTCAGAACCATCCTTGAGATTGGCGGCCAGGATTCCAAGATAATCATCGTAAAAGATGGTATGGCAAGGGATTTTGCGATGAATACTGTCTGCGCCGCGGGCACGGGATCATTTCTCGACCAGCAGTCAAGCAGGCTGGGGATTAAGGTGGAAGATATGGGAGAAATTGCCCTTTCATCCGATAATCCTGCGCCGATCTCAGGCCGTTGCACCGTATTTGCAGAGACGGACATGATCCACAAACAGCAGATCGGTATACCCATGAACGACATTATTGCAGGGCTTTGCCGTTCGCTTGTCAGAAATTACCTTAACTCAGTGGCAAGGGGAAAGCTTATTACGGCGCCAGTGCTGTTCCAGGGAGGAGTCGCTGCAAATAAGGGTATAGTCAGGGAATTTGAGGAACAGACAGGACACAAATGTCATGTATCGCCCTATTATGGAGTGGCAGGCGCGTATGGAGCAGCTCTGCTTGCATCTATGGTCGAAGGAAAGCGGGAAGAATTTCGAGGTTTCGAAATGCTTGACGGAAATTACCGGATAGACAGTTTTGTCTGCAAAAAATGCGAAGAGAGATGCTCCGTCCTCAGGCTCTACCGGGATGGAAAGCCGGTATCATTTTGGAACGACCGCTGCGGTATTTATTCTACGGGAAGATCTGCTCATTGAGAGAACGGTATTCTAAAATCAGGCCACTGTATAGTGGTCTATCATTTCAGGCAGACCCCTGTGGTTGTCCATTAGAAAAATATTACCGATTTAAGTTGGTTTGTCACCTGTTTAAATAAGAATGTCCAAAAAATTACGCTTAAAATGCCATTCTTTCCGAGGTCTGTAAATGCGGTTCTGGAACAAAAATCCAACCTTGAACCCTGAACCTGTGAACGGTCACCTTTTTCGTGAGTAGCACAACCCGGTGTGTAATTGCACAAGCTCGAATCTTTTCAGGGAGGCAACTTTTTTGCGTGACTATGATGTTATAGCTGCAGGCGGAGGGATCGGCGGCCTTGTTGCTGCCGGGCTTCTGTCATCTGCAGGTTTAAAAGTCTTGCTCCTTGAAAAAGAGAAAAGGGCAGGAGGGTATGTTACAGGTTTCCGGCGTAACGGTTTCTACTTTGATGCAACCGGCGCCTTTGTTCCTGCATGCGGTCCCGACGGCGAGCTTACTGAGATTCTTAAAGATATCGGGACTTACAAGCAGATTGAATTTCTGCCGATACAGACAATATGGAATATCTATCCTGATTTTGACCTGAAAATAGAATATACAAATCCGTGGGCCTATCTTGATGAGATAAAAACGCTTTTCCCTGAATATCGTCTCGCTGTAAAATCTTATGAAAAACTCACCAGGCGGTTTGGCATGGAATTTCTCGGTTTTGAACAGGCCCCATGGTGGAAAAAAATACTCCTCCCCATCTTTTTCTCCACTCTGTTCCGTTGTGCGAGAAAATCGCATGCAGAGATACTTAATAAGTTTTTTCATGGTGATCCTCATTTGACACTTGCCCTTTCCGACCTGCCGACTACCTTGCCTCCGAGTCAACTCTCCTATGCCTTTGTTGGTGTTCTCTGGGCAAAGGTTCTTGGCGGCGGCGTCTTTTATCCAAAGGGGGGCATGTCCTCATTGAGCGATGCCCTGGTATCGGGTATTGTCAATAATGGGGGAGAGATCAGGTATGAAAAGGAGGTGACAAGGATAATAACAAACAAAAAACAAGCAACAGGGGTTTTGCTTTCGGATAACAGCAAAATCATGGCCGAATGGGTAATTGCAGATATTAATCCCTTTGAAGGAGAGAAAATGCTTCCGGGAAATTCCCCTCTTTTTGGGTATAGACGACCTCTTGCAAAATATAAACCTTCCTTGTCCGCCCTCCTTTTTTATCTCGCTGTTCCCGCCGGTTACCTTCCATCAGATTGGCCATATTTTATATCCATTCATACATCCAGGGATATTGAGGCAATGTCCGCGGCGCTCGAAAGAGGTTCCATGGGTGATGGACTGCATATTGTAATTACAACTCCTTCAATCATGGACAGCGCCCTTGCCCCTTCCGGCTATCATGCTATCAAAGTTCTTGTTCGCGCTCCAAGAACTGATCTCTTTGAAAAGGAATATGGTTCAGACCCGGCGCTTGACCAACTTCAGGGACAAATATTTTCAACAATTAAAAGCTTCACTGGATTGGATATCACATCCAATGCCTTGTTTGTGGAAAGAGCAACTCCCATGACTCTTTTAAGGCGCACAGGTAACGAAGCAGGGGCCATGTACGGTCTGGATGCGGCTTGCAACCAGGTTGGCCCTTTTCGTCCTCCCAACAGGACGGTACTTGACAACCTCCTCTGGGTAGGTCATTATACTCATCCGGCTCATGGAATTGTCGGAAGCGCCATGTCAGGCCGCTTTGCCGCAAAAATTGTCCTTAAAAATACCAAAAAGTAAAATGATCTGGCCCCACGAACCCTATCTAATGCCAATATATATCTTTTCCAGAACAACGCCACGGTTCTGGCATTTTATTCAGACAAGATTCGTCACCTATATTATCTACAAAGTATGGAAGAAAAAGCGGCTGATTATTCAGAAAAACCTTTCCGTGGTGCTTGGTCGTTCACCTGATGATCCTTTTGTAAAGAGGATGGCACGAACTACATGGCAAAATTATGGTATCTATTTGATTGATTATGTGCAGATCAATCGTTTCAAAAAAAAAGATCTGAATATATGGTTCCTGAACAACGCGGAACGAGATATATAAATCAGGCCCTTCAGGAGGGGAATGGCGCAATTCTTATAACCCCTCATCTTGGAAACTGGGAGCTTGGAGGGGTTACATTTGCCTTAAGGGGGTGTCCTATTCATGCCCTTACCCTGAAAGATCAGGATAATGAAGCCCAGGAATTTCGTGATCGTATGCGCAGTACTCTTGGAATAGAGACGCTTCATATCAATACCGATGATTACGGTATGGTCTTGAAGCTTGCCCGGCTGCTGAGAGAAAACAAATTTATTGCCATGCTGGGCGACAGGTGGGAAGGAGGCAAAAAGGTGGAAGTCAGTTTTTTCGGCAGGAGGGTTATATTCCCGGCAGGTGCGGCAGCCCTTGCTCTTGCTACCGGAGCTCCGATAATACCTGTATTTACCGTACTCCGGAAGAATGGACGTTATCTTGCCTGGGGGGAACCTCCAATCCGGGTTAAGCGTACACAGGGTCAAACCACATCCAGCCTCGTAGCTGAAAAAACCCAGGAGATAGCAGGTGTATTTGAGTCGGTTATATCCCGCTACCCTGACCAGTGGTTCCATTTTTTTGATTATTGGGCACGTTATGAGCGCTAAGATTCTCTTGCTTGATCCTCCTCATAAGATCCATGGAGCAATACGTATGTGGACTCCTTCTCCGGGTCTTATGGCAATTGCAGCCTATCTCGAATCAAACGGCCAAAGCGTGGATTTCATAGATGCCACTACCTTTGAACGGCCCTGGACAGATCTCTCAAGACGTCTTAAAGAAGGAGGATATGATATTGTCGGCGTAACATGTCCTGCCGTTACTTTTCACTTTGATGCAATACACGCTGTTCGTCTCGCGCGTATGACACTTCCGGATTCGGTAATCATAGGCGGAGGAGGTCATTTCACACTGCATGCGGAACTTTTATTGATTGATCTTCCCGAGCTTGATTACATAGTAATAGGCGAAGGCGAAAAGACTTTCCTCGAATTGATAAAATGGCTTGATTCCAACGGTCAGTCTCAGCCATGTGATATACCAGGCGTTATGTACATGGAGAATAATCAAACCATGGCTACGCCTTCCCGGCCTTTTATTCCAGACCTTGATGAGCTTCCGATTCCCTGTTACAACAAGATTGATCTTGATCACCCCACTTACAACCTGCATGGAATGGGTCTTCGCACAGTCGGAATCTCGACAAGCAGGGGCTGCGGGGATCACTGTTCATATTGTTCTGAATCGGCGCTCTGGCATTCCCGATGGAGAGGACGCAGTGGACAACTCGTTGTAAATGAGATGGAAATGCTCAACAAAAACTACGGGAAATCATTGTTCGTATTTAACGAAAATTCCTTTAATCAGAGCCGAAAAAGGAATGAGGCGTTTCTGGAATCTCTCGGCCATTCAGGACTCAAGTGCGATTTCTGGTTCCAGTCGCGGTTAAAGGATATACTCAGAGATCGTGATCTGCTTTCCGATTTTAAGCGCCTTGGCTGCTACGAAATTATGCTGGGAGTTGAAAGTATTTCGCCTGAGACCCTCAGAAACTATTCAAAAAAACAGACACTCGAGCAGGCAAGGGAGGCGACGGCCCTGCTTAAATCTCATGGTATAATAGCTATGACCAATGTCATGTTTGGAGATATAAATGATACTGAGGAGACTCTTAAACATGTTTATGATTTTGTATCAAAGAACGGGCAGTTCCTTGTCCTTACAATTACAACTCCTTTACCGGGGACGCGTTATTACCAGCATGCCTTTAAAGACGGGCGTATAGAAGAAAATGAATTTTCCCGCTACGATTTCATGCACCCCATTATGTCCAATAAGGCATACAGCAAAGAGCAGATACTTTCTCTGCAGAAAAAATATCTCAAAAAGTACTACACACGTCCGGTGATATTCTTTAAGATGTTATTTTCTCCCAACAAGTTTATCAGGATGGCCTACAGGCTAATCATGCGCTATGCCTGGTACGAGGCAAGAAACATTGAATGGGTGCAGGAAAACTTTGAAGAAACGCCCGAAAAGCTGTTGAGTCCTGTTCAGTAAAACGCGGCTGTTCACAGGTTCAACGGTTATTATATTAATTGGCCACAGCAATGAAATCAAGGTTCCTTATGCAAAGATCCGGTTTATTAAAACTACTTGCTTCAGCACTGATTTCAATAGTTTTGTTATTTATGTTCAACTCATGCACTAGTATGAAACCTCCTTCTTCGGCTGCCGGATCTGTTGTGGAATGGGAAAAAGCCTGCCCTCATGAGGTCTTATCCCGTCTAACCATGGAACAAAATAAAGTCCGCAGCATGACGGCTGTCTTTTCCATATCTCTTGATCCACCGCCAAAAGGCAGACCGTCTCATTTGAACGGGATCATTTTTTTTGACAGGAGGCATGATGGCCCGGTAGTACGGATCAAAGGATTAGGACTTTTTGGATATCTCCTGTTCGACCTGGTTCAAGAAAAGGATTCCATTAAGATTTACATACCTTCCAGAAATACTCTCTTCAGGGGGAAGATAAATAATGGAAAAGAAACAGGTTATATATTGGGAGATATGACATCCCTGATGTTTATTGATTTTTCAAAGGCATACGTAAAAGACGGGGCGACCCTGTCATATAAAAATGACATGGTAATACTTCCACTTGCAACAGGTGAACTTATGCTTGGACGTAAAGACGCCTTATTAAGGGAATGGCACAGAGGAAAACAGGTTGTTCTGTATGATCGTTATGAACAAAAAAAGGGAGAACCCCCAATTCCTACTCTGATTAGCGTAATAACTGACGGCGGGGCACAAAGGGCTGTCTGTAGTCTGAGTCAGGTATGTTTAAATTATAGCATGGAAAATGTCTTTGACCTTTCTGTTTACAAGGCCCGTTTTGTCAAAGATCTAAGCGACCTGGATATATAGTTAGTGTCCATCCATAAATAGGATAGTTTGTTCGAGATCAAGGCGCTCTAAAATTTTAACCACAGGAATACATTGAGTATTTCGAGGATTAAAATTTTAACGCAACGCAGATACCGGGCAGGTAAGCGAGCCCGCGAAATTCCGAAATAGCCATTTATGGATAGGCGCTAGTCAGCCGGTTGCTTACGTAACCGGATGTTCTTTTTATGACGTTTACATGCTTCGGGTTCCCATAAGTTCGTATCCATTGTAAACGGTTGGTTCGGATGAGGAGGAAAGATGGAGGAAGCAACGATTGTCCGGACCGAATATATGAAATATCGGCTAAGATTGCGGGGATACACTCTTACGACGGTCGAGCAAATCTTGCGATACTCCTCTGAGCGGTACGTGGACACGGTGACAGAGCGTATGGTCGCTAATTGGCCGACACGAGAAACTTCTCGTCATGATACCGTATGAGCTGAAGATGTGTACACTGACGTCCGTAACAATACACGCGACAAACCGGCAACAAATCAACTCTCGAATTAAATCGGGGAGGTTTAAGAATGAATAAAACACGCATGTCATACTTCGAGAATGACAACGTTCTTCATCTTGGTATATCGGATGAACCAGAGGTGTGCAATGTAGAGGTTAGCCCAAATATCACGGCGGAACTCAATGCCAGAGGGGAGCTGATTGATATCGAGATCCTTAGAGCGAGAGCGTTCACTCGAGATTCCGTACTTGATAGTGTTCAGGCAAAAGTGCTTGATCTTGCGGAAGCCAAGACAGTCTGACAAAATATTCGAGATAATGATAAACAAGGATATCCGAACAAATGGATGAACTCTGACTGAAAAAGCCTGGACGTTTTTTGGTTTCTGCAAATTTTGTTGTTTATTGATCTTCCTTCGCTTTTTAGCCATATTTTGTTTGCTTTTTCATCAGGTTATCCTTGACGTTATGACGGATATTCCTTTTTCTGTTTTGTCTTCCACCGTCTGTGCATCCACACCCACTGGGTCGGTTGTTCTCGAATAAACTCTTCAATTACATGAGAGCATTTTTCAGTGTTGACAATCCTGTCCGTTTGAATGTCGTTTGTCTTTATGATTTCAATTTCCGGTTTGATCTCTAATACATGTGTATTGTCAGGCTCGATATGGATTGCCATCGGCACTAAAGCGCAACCTAATTTCATTGCCATCTTAACCGGCCCTGTCGGCGTAAATGCCTTTTTTCCAAAAAAGTCAACAAAAACGCCGTCAACACGTGTATCCTGATCCATCAGAATCCCTACAATATCGCCCTGCTTAAGCGCTCGGAACATCTGCCGGGTTGCCTTGCCTCGCTCGATATTATGATATCCGACAGCATTGCGTTGTGAAGTGATAAGATCATTAATTCGCTGGTCATATAACTTTGCCCCAATGGCCCAAACCGGATATCCATTATTTACCAGCCACGACGCCGATAATTCCCAATTTCCGATATGCCCGGAAATTGCTATCACTCCTTTACCCCTTGCAAGGGCTCTATTTAGATACTTAAGGCCATGTACCTTAACGAGGGAATTCAACTGACCAGCTGATATCTGCGGCAAACGGATAGCATCAACCATATTGCGGCCTAAATCAAAAAATACCATGCGGGCCATTAATCTTAATTCCTCAGGTTTTTTTTCTCTTCCATATGCAATTGTCAAATGACAAATTGTTTTCTTTCTCTCTCCGGCAGCAAGATAAAATGCCATAATGGAAATACCATGCGCTACTACAAATGCCTGCCTGCGGGAGATCTTTTGCATGAATCGGATGAAGATCATGACTGCGATATAAATTAAATTGTTTTTTATCCTTTTTATTTTTCTCTTAAATCGTTTTTTTGCCATTTCAATTTCCTGCAGGGTAAGGGCTCGCGCAACCAGCTATTACCACAGGTCGAAAATTTTAACCGCTGGAATACATGGAGCATCTGGAGAATTAAAATTTGGGACTGACACGGAGATGGGTGAAAAAACATTCTTCGTTCAGGCGCTAAATAGAAAGGGGATATCCAATTTTTTGGAGCAGGTTGCGGGAATTTGAGAGGAGTTCTTCTAAGGCCCCTGCAGACATACCCGCGCCTTCGACAATCCCGGCTGCAAGTTCGTCGGGAATAAGGTCATCCGGAGCATGAGCATCCGAGTCAAAGCAGAGGTTCACACCCGTTTCAATTGAGATCTTTGCCACGTGCCCGTTAGTAAAGCTATGCCCTGATCTGCCTGACAGTTCTAAAAGGATACCTTTTTTGGCTGCAAGCATGGCATCTTCATAAGTGATAAGCCCTGGATGCGCTAATATATCCGCCCCCGCCTCGATAGCGGCCCGGTTTGTCCCAGGTTCAACAGGTTCGACTATGGTTTCGCCATGAACAATAATAAGGGCTGCGCCTGATTCCCTTGCTTTTTTTACCATACTGCCGATAAGCCGGGTTGGAACATGTGTCAGCTCCACGCCGGGAATAACAAGAACGGATTGATTGCGGTTTAAATCATCCGCCGCTTTTAAAATGTTAGAGATGACAAAATCAAGGTTGGAGGAATCGCAATGATCAGTTATACCGATAGCGCTGTAACCAGTGATTCCGGCACGCCTTACAAGTTCCGAAGCAATAAGTTCACCATCGCTTAAAAGTGAATGTGTATGCAGGTCTATCATATAAGAATAAGTAACCATTCACGGGTTTGAAGGTTGAATGCAAAAGATTAATAGCTCAATATTCAGGGCAATAACTTATGAATTCCCGGGCATCCATCAAAACGATTTAAACAAAAGGATATCTACATCTTGTATTTCCCAAAATCTTCAGGAGCGAGGCTTTCAAGCACCTCCTGCCATTTTTTTCCCATTTCTGTTTTGTCTTTCGCCTCTCCTTTCAAGTCTATCCGGCCTGACTGATTGATGACTTCCTCGTTTACAAAAATAGGCGCTTTTACTCTCAGGGAAAGTGCAAGTGCGTCGCTCGGCCTGGCATCTATAGACATCTCTTTTCCGTTTTGCATGAAATGAATGCGTGCATAATAGGTATTATTTTTCAGATCGCAGACCTCAATCCTGGTGACCTCAATATCAACCATTTCCATGAAATTCTTAAATAGATCATGAGTCATCGGCCTTGAAAATTTTATGCCCTCCAATTCGCTTGCAATTGCTGTGGCCTCTAAAAGACCGATCCAGATAGGCAGCGTGTGATTGCCGTCAATTTCCTTAAGAATAACAATCGGACTGTTTGTTAAAGGATCTACCGTTAAACCTGAGACGTTCATCGGTTTAGACATAAGTCCCTCCCTGGATTCCAAAATTTTAATGGTAAGGAACGATGACAAATTAACTTCCCCGACTAAATCTGTGCACCTACCTGGAGAAGTTATTTCGTCCTCGTTCCTAAAGATTCATAATTGTGTTTGAACGCACTTTTTATTCAAGCACAATGTATATATTGTCAAACACAGATTTTTGGGTAGAGATAAACAAGCAGTGATAGACCGGCCAAAATTTCTTTAGTACCAGTACCGTGATCCGCATTTTATTTGTTATTGATAATTATGGACTACCGATTTTTGTTTGTCAACATTACTTATTCAATAATACATTTCAGAGCAGACTATAAATTCATATGAATTAAAATTCATCCCCTGCTCTATTTCTTTCGAGTTCCTAATATTGGAAGCATCACATTGTCACATGCGGTATAGGGATCAATCGTGCCATTCAGAATTGAATCAACCGCCTTGTCGAACTCTTTCGATTTGATAAGATTGTTGAGAATATCCTTAATAAAACGATTTTTAATCAACTCCGCCAGTTCGTCGCGGACCTTTTTTCTTGTCTTTCTGAGAGCTTTGCCGTCACAACTTTCTTTTAAATATTCCCAGTGCTTGTCAATCTCTTCTAAAAACTCCGAAACTCCCTTGTCAAATACGGCTTCCGTCTTAAGAATAGGTGGCTTCCATTTCCCTTTTGCATATTTATCAGGGTCCATCTCAATCATTGCTCTGATGTCGGATAGCGTCTTATCCGTGCCCTCCCTCTCTGACTTATTGATTACAAATATATCACCAATTTCAAGAATCCCCGCTTTGATTGCCTGAATATCGTCACCCATTCCAGGCACAAGAACAATGATAGTAGTATGAGCTGCCTTGACAACGTCTACCTCATCCTGTCCGACCCCGACAGTTTCGACAATGATATAATCCTTACCCATTGCATCAAGCACGTCAATGGCGCTCCTGGTAGAATGGGTCAAGCCACCAAAATGTCCGCGCGTGGCCATTGAACGGATATATACACCTTGATCCATGGCATGTCTCTGCATCCTGACACGATCTCCAAGGATCGCTCCGCCGCTAAATGGGCTGGTCGGATCAATGGCAAGGGTACCAACGGTTTTTCCTTTTTTTCTCAGGTGATTGATCATCTGATCAACAAGTGTGCTCTTCCCCACGCCGGGTGAGCCGGTAATGCCTATGACATGCGCTCTTCCGGTATAGGGATATAGTTCCTTTAGTGTTTTTTTTACTCCGGGCATGCCATCATCAATATCTCTTATAAGGCGCGCTACTGTTCTCACATCGCCTGCTTTCACCTTTTCCGCCACACTTGTCATAATTATTTAGCCTCCTCTTGGTTTTACGTTTTCTTGAACCCATTCGATAATTTCAGTTAATGGCGTGCCGGGTGTAAAGACCTCTTTAATCCCGGAAGCCTTGAGCTCAGAAATATCGTTATCAGGGAAAATCCCTCCGCCGCATACAACGATGTCGTCTCCCCCCTTTTCACGCAGAAGCTCTACGGTTCTCGGAAAAAGATAGTTATGCGCCCCTGCCAGGCTTGAAAGTCCGATCATATCAACATCTTCCTGGATAGCCGCTTCAACTATCTCTTCAGGACTCTGGTGAAGACCGGTATAAATAACTTCAAAACCGGCATCGCGAAATGCTCTGGCAATAATCCTGGCTCCACGATCGTGACCATCCAGACCGGGTTTCGCAACCATTACTCTTAATACTCTCTTATTTGCCACGCCTCTACCTCATAAATTAATAATACCCGTTCACGGAATGTCGAAATCAGGATTAAGGGTTCGCGCAAAAATAACTTTACAGAATCAGCGCTCAGATTTGGCCTACGAGGCTGTCCGGGAATAGCATTTTTTTTTCAAAACCAAGACTTGCGATAAGAATGAAACCTTATAAACCCGTAAACGGTTACAATTAATATATACCGGGATCTCTGTACTCCCCAAAGACCTCCCTGAAAACGTCACACACTTCCTGGAGCGTGGCGTATGACTTAACGGCATCAAGGATGGCCTCCATTGTATTTTGATTGCTTGAACAGGCTTCTCCAACCTTTTCAAGAGCATCTTTAACCCTGGAATCGTCACGTTCATTCTTGACCCTGTTTGTCTTTTCTATCTGAAGGTTTTCAAGCTCTTTATCAATCTCAAGCACTTCAATCGGATTTTCTTCTTCAAGCACATATTTATTAACGCCAACAACGGTTTTTTCGGTTTTGTCGACCTGTTTTTGATACAGGTAGGCTGCATCGGCAATTGCTAATTGAGGATAACTGTTTTCGATTGCGTTAAGCATGCCACCCATGTCATCGATCTTGTGTATAATCTCAAATGCCTCGTTTTCCATCCTGTTGGTAAGGGACTCAACAAAATAAGATCCCCCAAGCGGATCAATGGTATTTGCAACCCCTGATTCTTCAGCAATAATCTGCTGTGTTCTGAGAGCGATAGTTGCAGCTTCCTCGGTCGGGATAGCCAGTACTTCATCAAGTGAGTTGGTATGGAGGGACTGGGTCCCGCCCATGACTGCCGCTAACGCTTGAAGGGTTGTCCTTACAACGTTATTATAAGGCTGCTGTGCCGTCAGTGAACAACCTGCGGTTTGCGTATGGAACCTCATCCACCATGACCTCGGATCTTTTGCCTTAAATCTATCCTTCATGATCTTGCTCCACATCCTCCTCGCGGCCCTGAACTTGGCAACCTCCTCAAAAAAATCAAGGTGAGAATTGAAGAAAAATGAAAATCGTGGCGCAAAATCATCTACATCCAGGCCGCGCCCGATTGCAGCCTCGGTATAGGCTATTCCATCTGCGAGTGTAAAGGCGAGTTCTTGAACGGCCGTTGAACCTGCCTCTCTGATATGATACCCGCTGATGCTGATGGCATTCCATCTTGGGATATCCTTTGCCCCGAACTCTACAGTATCCGTGATTAGACGTACGGATGGTCTGGGAGGACACATAAAGGTCTTTTGAGCAATAAATTCCTTGAGCATGTCGTTCTGGATCGTTCCCCCCAATCTCTTTCTGTCTATGCCTCTATTCTCAGCCATAGCGATATACATGGCCCAGATTACCGGCGCTGGAGGATTGATAGTCATGGAAGTAGTGATTTTGTCTATAGAGAGCCCGTCAAACAGATCTTCCATGTCTTTCAGTGTATCTATGGCTACGCCGCATTTCCCGCATTCACCCCTTGCCCTGGGAGAATCAGAATCATAACCCATCAGGGTAGGCATATCAAAGGCGGTAGACAGCCCGGTTTGCCCCTCTTTTACCAGGAGATGAAATCTCTTGTTTGTGTCGTGAGCGCTTCCAAGTCCGGCGAACATCCGCATAGTCCAGAGACGGCCTCGATACATAGAGGGTTGTACCCCCCGGGTGAAGGGATATTCACCCGGAAAACCGATTTCCTTCATATAATCATGTTCCTTGATATCTGCCGGGGTATAAATCCTTTTGATCTCTTGATCTGAGACAGTTGAAAATCGATCAAGTCTCTCCGGTCTGGAGTTAAGAACCTTCTCAAGCTTTTTACTCCATTTTATCTCTCCTCTCTTAATATCATCAAACATCTTCCGGTTAAATGTTAAAGTCATTGGAATGCACCTCCCACTTTAATAATTCAACATTTTATATCAGACCCAAAGTTTATAATGCTTAGTTATTATGTCTTATTTGCTCAATTTGTTATAAAGATGCAATACCTGTTTACAATGATATAAATTTCAGAAGAATGAGTCAATCAGCAAGGAGTGGTGATATAATAATCTGAACATAATTACGTACGGATTCAAGTTCAGGCTTGTTCGATCTGAAATTAAAAAAGTTGAAGGAATAGCAAACTATTTTAATATTGTTGTGATTTCAGATCGGCAAAGATGACCTGAAGATGATATGCCAAAATGTTAAGCTATTTTTGCGCAAGCCCTTACCCGTTCGATCCGAAATCCAGGATCACAGGATAGCAGCGCTACTTCGGGAATTTTCAAATTGAGGATCGGACAGAGACAGTCTGAAGCTGGGAAGCAGTCTCAAAAGAGAGTGTTTTAAGGAAACTGTAAGGAAATAATATAGGAGGCTATCCGAGAATGCCTTTTTTCCCAAACTCTGCGTTATGCTCAAAAAATTATCCTCGAAATATCAACTATATGTCTGCGATAATTTTTTGAGCAAGCCTTGATTTTGAAAAAAATTATTATTCCCGGACAGCCTCCCGAGTATATCTCACGAAATTTTTGTTCATCTTCAAGGCATGGTAACAGTTGCATAGTGAACTATACGACTGTCAGGAACGAGGACAAATTAACTTCCCCAACTATGCATCACAGCGTCAGGCCATTTTTGCCCGATCTAAAAGTACAAAAATATTGAAATAGCTCCTTATTCCTGCAACTTTTGCGCTTTTAGATCGAACAAACCTGACCTGAATCCGTGCGCCTGCCCGGGGATGTTATTTCGTCCTCGTCCCTTACCGCAACATAGAAGACGGACAAAAAGGCAACCAGGATGCGTAGATTATTTTCAGTAAGTTTCCTCAGATCGGCTAAAATGTTAATCATCACCGTTCACAGGTTCAATGGTTCAGGATTAAAGGCTGAAGGTTAATAGCTCATGGATTCCAGCGAAAGCGGGAATCCATGAGGCTAATATTATAGGTACTTAATTTAACACCTAAATCCTGCAAGCGTCGAGTTTGCCGAAGACCTGCCTGCTGCAGGCAGGTGCAAGGCGGCAAGGGCGCAGACGTACTACGATACTTCAAGTC
>JAGGXA010000196.1 GCA_021163285.1 Deltaproteobacteria bacterium
GACTTGAAGTATCGTAGTACGTCTGCGCCCTTGCCGCCTTGCACCTGCCTGCAGCAGGCAGGTCTTCGGCAAACTCGACGCTTGCAGGATTTAGGTCTCAAATTTACTGTAAAACAGCTTCGCTTTTGCGCGCTGAATTTATTTCGGCTTTAATAAAACAACTTTTGTATGGTTTCATCCCAAAAAATTTTTCAAAAGTAGAATTACTGGTTCACGGATTCAAAGGTTGCAGGTAGAAGGTTGATATGATATATTATTTTTATATGAGCGTAGGCGCGAACCTTGTGTTTGCCCTTTGATTATTTATCCCTTTAATTATTCGCGCGTTTTAAGGGCGAATACAAGATTCGCCCCTACGAGGTATTGCCGAATATATTGGGCGGATTTTCCAATTTCTATTTTAATGATCTGTGAACGGCTACCAATTTTTATTCCTGTGACGCTGCCTGAGAACAGCAATTTTTTTCAGGATCAAGACTTGCGAAAAAAAAATACCGCCAGAAGGTTTTAAAATTAATCCTGAATCGATATTATTAAAATGGCTCGAAAAAGAAAAAAAAAGAAGAAGGTTGTAAACAAAGCAACAAAAAAGCCTGAGGTATTTAATCCTGCTTTTAATGACATCAATGTAATAAAGAAAAAAAACAATGTTGCGTCCAAAGATCCTGAAAAAAAAGGATTTCCTGAAAAAAAACGTCTGTCGGATGATACAAAATATTTCCTTGAGGCCATGTCGGGTGTGGTACCCTTATCTAATTCCGATAATATACTTGACCGACCGCCCGACATTAACATCCGGCCCTCACATCCTGCGCCTGATGATGAATTGGAGACCATAGCGCATCTAAACGATCTTGTGAGCGGGATTACGGATATGGACATAACGTTCAGCGACGAATTTATTGAAGGATCCATGCCCGGATTCAGCCGGAAACTCATGCAGCGGCTTAAAAAGGGCGAGTTCCCGGTGCAGGATTATTTAGACCTCCATGGGCTTGTAAAACAGGAGGCGGAGAGCAGGATCAGGGATTTTCTCCTTCAAAACCACCGCCTTGGTTTAAGATGCGTACTTGTGGTTCATGGCAGGGGCCTGAATTCTGAAAACCACATTCCGGTTTTAAAGAAACTTTTGCCGGTCTGGTTGAATCGTGGACCTGTAAAAAAAATTGTTCTGGCCTTTTCAACAGCCAGGTCCTATGATGGCGGAACCGGCGCAATTTATATTTTACTCAGAAGACGAAGATAACTGTTCACAGGTTCAGGATTCAACGTTCAGGGTTAAGGACAAAAGGCATTAAATATCCGAAGTCCTTGTAACAAATACAGCCTCTTGGGCAACTGCCAGTTTGGCTCCAAATTTTGGATTAGATCTCCCAAAGATGACCCTCTTCTCGTAAATACGTATTACAAATGCAGTCCGGGGACGAAAATCCAGCCTTGAACCTCTGAACCCGTGAACGGTTCTTATTTTTTAATGGGCAACCACAGGAGGTTGCCCCTGCGGCGGCGTAGGGGCAGGCCCCTGAACCATTGAACGTTTACAAAGAAAAACAGCCGGAAAAAGGAGGGTTTATAAAAAGATGAAGCTGGGTATCGTCGGGCTTCCACAATCTGGTAAATCAACTGTATTTGCAGCACTTACAGGCGCCAGAGGCGAAGAATATGATCAAGCCTCTTCACGTAATGACACCAAAATTGCGACAATTACGGTCCATGATAAACGTATTGATTTCTTAAGCAGTCTGTACCAGCCGAAAAAAATCAACTATGCCAAAGTTGAATACCTGCTACCCTCTGAAATCCTTTCTTCTCCATCATCAAAATCTGAGAGGAGTATCTTAAACCAGGCCAGGGTATGTGATGCCCTCATGCATATTGTTCGGAATTTCAAGGGTCAGAGTGGAATTGACCCTGAACCTGAACAGGATTTTTTCCGCCTTGAAGATGAGATGATCCTGAGCGATCTTGTTGTGGCTGAAAAGAGGATTGAAAAGATAGAGCTTGACAGGAAAAGAGGGCGAAAGGGGGGAGAGGAATATTCTCTGCTTAAATCATGCATTCAACTTCTTGAAAATGGACAGGCCCTCCGTAATGTCCAGGAACTTGCTTCGGAACCTCTTCTCAAGGGTTTCACATTCCTTTCTGCCAAACCTATGCTTGTGATCATTAATAATGATGATGAAAACGAAGAACTGCCCGCATGGCGCAAGATGCCTGAAAGTGTTGAGATGCTGGTTGTCCGCGGACGGCTTGAGATGGATATTGCATCTATGTCGCAGGAAGAGGCGGAGGAATTTCTTGAGGCCTATCATATTGAGGAGTCCGTTCTTGACAGGATAATCAAGAGCTCATACAGTCTTCTTAACCGTATTTCATTTTTTACCGTAGGCCCTGATGAAGTAAAGGCATGGCCTGTTTCTTCAGGTACCGAAGCCGTAGAAGCAGCAGGGGTCATACATTCCGACATAAAGCAGGGGTTTATCCGCGCAGAGGTTTTTTCCTGTCAGGACCTTGTTGATCAGGGTTCATTCCAGGCAGTCAAAAAGGCCGGTCTTGTACGTCTTGAGGGGAAAAAATATGTAGTTAAGGATGGCGACATTATCAATTTCAGGTTTAATGTTTAGGGACGAGGACGAAATAACATCCCCAAGTAAGCTGTAATGCATAGTTTGGGAAGTTAATTTGTCTTCGTTCCTCAGGATTATCTGCATCTGACAAGGTTCGGAGAGCCGGATCAATTTGTCAGGTAAGAAGGGGCGTCGTTATTTTCACTCGTGGCGTGTTGTTTGGGCACTGGTTCAGTTGAACAGGTAATTTAATTACATCAATCGGTTACAGGGTCTTTTGGCAATGGAGCATAATTGACGTAAGTAATTGTTCCAGCAGATATAATTTTGATATCCATATCTTTTTTACCTATTGAACTGAACCCGTGCCGTTCTTTGCATTTTAGAGGTTATATTTATGGATAAAATAAAGGTAGGCATTATTGGGGCAGGGGGTTATGGAGGTTGTGGAGCAATTGAGCAGCTTATCAATCATCCACACGCAGAGATAAGAGCCCTGATCGACAAACAGGATACGGGTAAGCCTGTTAGTGAATTATACCCTCATCTTACAGGCTTTTGCGATTTACCCCTCATGGCGCCTGATGACCCGAATTGCCCGGATGATTTTCAGGTAGTCTTTTTTTCAACACCTGATGGGGTTGGGCAAAAAATAGCGCCTTCCTGGTTGGATAAGGGGATTAAAGTTGTTGATTACAGCGGCGATTTTCGCTTCAACGATATAGATACCTACAAAGGATATGCAAACCGGATCGAACGTCATCAAGATCATGCTTCTCCGCATCTGCTTGGAAGGTCTGTCTATGGACTTGCAGAATTGCATAGAAAGGAGATTTCTTCCACCAGCCTTGTAGGAAATCCCGGCTGCTTTGCAGTCAGTTGTATCCTTGGACTTTCTCCCGCAGTAAAGGAGAAGCTCATCTCATATAAATCGATTATATGTGATGCAAAAACAGGTGTTTCAGGAGCGGGCAAGACCCCAAACCCGGCTTTCCATTATCCTGCGCGCTATGAGTCCATGAATGCCTACAAGATTTCGGGACATCAGCATGTCTACGAGATCGAAAGAGAACTTGGTGTATTGGCAGGGCAGGATATAAAGATTACCTTTACCCCTCATGTAGTGCCTCTTTGCCGGGGCATTCTGACTACCATATATGCGCAGCTTTGTGAAGGTCAGGATATCGGAAAAGTGGAAGAAGCATACCGGTCTTTTTATAAAAATGATATGTTTGTCAGGGTGTTCGGGCCGGAAAAGCCGCAGGCCAGCGTCAACGTAAGGGGAAGCAATTTCTGCAATATCTCTTTGAACGTCGATGAAAGGACCGGAACATTGATTATCGTAAGTCTTGTTGATAACCTTGTCAAAGGGCAGGCCGGCAGCGCCGTTCAAAATATGAACATTATGTTCGGGCTTGAAGAAACGGAAGGTCTTATGCACCCGGGAATTTATCCTTAGGGTTCGCGCAAAAATAACTTTACAGAATTGGCGCTCGGATTTAGGTCAGGTTTGTTCGATCTAAAAGCACAAAAGTTGCGGGAATAGTGAGCTATTTCAAGATTTTTGTACTTTGAGATCGAGCAAAGATAGCCTGAAGCTGTGATGCATGGTTGGGGAAGTTAATTTGTCCTCGTTCCTTAGGGACGAGGATTCAGGTAACCGTTCACGGGTTCAAGGTTTCATTTTCCTGCGGGCAGGTACAAGGCCTGCCCTTACGATTGTGTTCGCCGTACATCGGGTTTTTCGCAGGGGCAATCCCTTGTGGTTGCCCGATGCGGTATTTGGAATCAAATTGGCAATTGCCTGGAAAAATAAGAATTAAAAACGATAACTTCGGTCTTCAGTGCCCTTTCTGTCCTTAACCCTGAACAGTTGATCCCTGAACGGTTAACAAATAAACCTGTCTGTGTTTATCCGTGTGCATCTGTGTTCAAATTCTTTTTCTTAAAATTTATATCTGTAAAACGTTGCTGAAATCCCATAAAAGGCAGGATATTATAACCTTTAACCTTCCACCTTTAACCTTCCTTGTTCCCTGAAACGATAACCAACACCGCGCACAGTCTCTATATATTTACCGGCGGAACCAAGTTTCTTTCTGAGTCCTGCTATCTGTACATCAACTGATCGATCAGTAACAAAATAATCCTCGCCCTTAACGGAATCAACTATCTGGGCTCGGGTAAAGACCCATCCCGGCCTTTGTGCAAGGTAATGGAAGATACCGAATTCAGTAAAGGTCAGGTGAATTTGCTTACCATTTACAAGAACTTCACGGTGTCCCGGATGGATTATAAGGTCATGAATAGTTATAATATTCATGTCCTCGGGGTCTTTTCTTGTCTTCCTTCGAAGAACAGCTTTTATCCTTGCTGCTATGACCTTTGGGCTGAATGGCTTTGTGATATAATCATCGGCGCCCAGCTCAAGACCTGTTATAATATCTGAATCTTCACCCTTCGCCGTTAACATGATGATAGGAATCAATCCGGTTTTTGAGTTGTTCTTAAGCAACTTTGTCACCTCAAGGCCGTTTATTCCAGGAAGCATGAGGTCCAGAACAATAAGATCCGGAAGTTCGGAAGCAGCTTTCATAAGGGCTTCTTCGCCACTTGTAGCGCTAATGACGTTGAATTTCTCTGTTTTAAGGTTAAATATCAAGAGTTCGAGAATATCCTCTTCATCATCTACAACAAGTATCAGTTCTTTTGCCATATATAGGAACCTTTTCCGGAAAGTTGTGTAATGAATATTAACTATAAAATTATTAACAGCCAATCTGGCTGTTCAGGTAGATAGACTGAAGGCCAAAGTCTGGAAATAACCGTTCCCCAGGAGCATGAACCAGCCCTTTCAATGTGGTAACAGGTTGATATTGTATGTTAAATAAATTGAGTCTGATTTTATTGGTAACCATTCACGAGATATTTCCCTGCATATCATTGCGAGCGAAGCGAAGCAATCTCATCGTTCCTCATGCAGCAATTACCGGGAAAATACTATTTGCTCTCGTTCCTGCGCCCTGCGTGGAAATGTATACCAAACGGGCATTAACAATCACTGAGCCTGTAATCCGGTGCATGGCTGAAGCTGTGCGCCTGCTTGGGGAAGTTATTTCGTCCTCGTCCCTTACGGGAAACCCGGGCACATAAAATGCGGGACGTACAGCCATGCATGTCTTTACAATCAAGAATTATATGATTTTCTGCTAAAAATAGCTACCTTTTCATTCAGTCTTCAGCCTTTTACCTAAACACCTGAGCAGTTAACATTCAATTAGTATTGTGTAAAGATTATATTAAATGGAGAATCTTTATCAGGTGATCATTTTTCTGTTGCCTCCCATCATCTAATACCAGGGTACACAGGTCTAAATAAATTATTGACTCTTTATTGGATTATATGCATGATATTAAAAATACATATATCATTGCTGACATATAGGCGTGGCATTGAAGGTTTGGTTGGAAGGCTACCAACGTAAGGCGGGACAGTTGCTTTGGTGGATTCGTCGCTTACGCTCCTAAAACCACCCTACGTCGGTTACCAACGTAACTTTGCAGGGTGGATTAAGCGAAGCGAATCCACCAAAAAGCGGAAAGTGTCCCGCTTTAAGTTGGTAGCCGGTTGGAAAGATTTTTTGATTGCCGGACATGTTTTAGGGAGATAATTCTATGAAAAAGCATACTATGGTCTTAAACGGTAATTCGATTGAGTTTGATGAAGGGCAGACCATCCTGGAAGTTGCCCTGAATCACGGGGTTGACATTCCGACCCTATGCTATCTGAAGGACACGACACCTACCGGTGCATGCAGGATCTGTCTGGTTGAAGTGGAAGGCGCAAGGAACCTCGTGGCATCTTGTGCCACTCCCGCTGCGCCTGATATGATAGTCAAAACCGATACTGACAGGGTTAATAATGCTCGTCGTTTAAATATTGAGCTATTATTGGCATCAGGTCAACACAACTGTCTTGTACAGGATATGACTGAAGACAACTTGACCGATTTTCAGTTAGATTCGATGGAGCAAAGAAAGCATCGGGAGCTCTGTCCTGCTTACGGTGATTGCCGGTTGCAGGAACCGGCAATCAGGTATCAGGTCAAAACAGGCCGTTTTGCGCCCGCTGAGACCTTTTACCCTATTGAAGACTTGAACCCTTTTATAGTACGTGATTTTTCCCGCTGCATACTTTGCGGGCGCTGCGGAGTGGATGCACGAAGATGAAGCTGTCCCGGACTTTGCCGGGGCAATGGCAGGTGATGGAGTCGCTTTTGATAAAATCCGATCGAGGGTAAGATAAACCTCTTTGCAACGCAAGACGGTCTTCTGCAGGTAGATGAGAGGCGCTAGGAGGCTGTCCGAGAATAGCAATTTTTTTCAAAATCAAGGCTTGCTCAAAAAATTACCGCAGACATATAGTTGATATTTCGAGGATAATTTTTTGAGCATAACGCAGAGTTTGGGAAAAAGGGC
>JAGGXA010000158.1 GCA_021163285.1 Deltaproteobacteria bacterium
AAGTATCGTAATACGTCTACGCCCTTGCCGCCTTGCACCTGCCTGCAGCAGGCAGGTCTTCGGCAAACTCGACGCTTGCAGGATTTAGATATTATATTATCATGGAGGAATAATTATGAAAAATGAGCATCCTGATTGCGCTCAGTGTCCATTTAAGGTATCTGAACGAATTTGCAGAACAGATGATGGAAAGGCCCCTTTATCCTGTCCAACAAAAAACAAGGCTTCAATCATTGACGAGAGTATTAAAGAATATGAAAAATCAGACATCCTGGAGTTTGCGAAACAAGCCTCTATACAGGAGGGTGAAGGCTATGGGGATAAAGAACTGGGTTATGAACATATCAAACCGATCAAACCACGTATCCTTGAGGTGGTGGAATTCTCACAAAAAATGAATTTCAAAAGGCTTGGTCTTGCCTTTTGCGTCGGCCTCAGAAAGGAGGCCGGGGTTGTGGGAAGTTTTTTCTCATCAAAGGGTTTTGACGTAGTTTCAGTAATATGCAAGGTAGGCAGGGTTCCAAAGGAAAAACTTAATGTCCGCGATGATCAGAAGATAGCTGTCGGTAGATTTGAGTCTATATGTAATCCTGTTTTGCAAGCGATGATTTTGAACGATGAAAAAACCGATTTTAATATTCTGCTCGGTCTCTGTGTGGGGCATGATTCACTTTTTTTTAAATATGCAGATGCCCCCTGCACCGTGCTTGCTGTTAAAGACCGTCTGCTCGGTCATAATCCCATGGCGGCAGTTTATACCATGGATACATATTACAGGGGATTGAAATAGGGGTGGTAATAACAACCGATCTTTATCATTTGTAAAAATCTCTCTTTGCTCATTGCCTCTTGACAGTACATGTTAAAATGCACCATCAAACTCTATTTGCCATGCTCTGCTCATATACGTTCTTTAAATAATAATTTCATTTTTAATAAAGGGTGTCAAAACAATCAGCACATTTTTCAATAATATCAAATTGTTAAACAGGAAAAAGGCACTTAAAAGCTATGCCAAAGCCTATTTTTCCAACGATATCAGGCAGTAATAGACAGCTGATATCCACATTTTGGGATACCGCTTCAAAAGACAGAAAAAGATTGCTTCTATCTTTCTTATAAAAACAGCAGGTTCAGAGATTGAGCTCTTGCCTGAAGCGGTCCATTTTAACACCCTTTATTAATGCTCAGGGTTCGCACAGCAATAACTTTACAGAATTGGCGCTCAATTTTAGGTCAGGTTTGTTCGATCTAAAAGCACAAAAGTTGCAGGATGACCCTTATGTTGCCCTAACACCTAAAAGCTAATCGCTTTAAATCTTCGTTTAGAAAAAGCTGGAAATACTTATTTTATCAAGATAATAGATAGTTTTCGTTCAGGCGCTGTTTATGAAGTTTGTAACGACAATTACTGATTGAGCGCTAATTATCAGATTTAAATACTGCCAAAAAAGCGCTCTGAGGTATTGATACCGAACCGACCATCTTCATCCTTTTTTTGCCCTTTTTCTGCTTTTCAAGGAGTTTCCTTTTCCTGCTGATATCTCCTCCATAGCATTTGGCGGTGACATCCTTTCTAAAAGGGGAGATAGTAGAACGGGCAATAATGGTTCCACCTATGGCGCCCTGGACAGGAATCTTGAAGAGATGCCTTGGAATCTCCTCTTTTAATTTTTCGCATGTCTTTAAGGCCACAGTCCTTGCCCTGTCCTGATGAACGATCCGGGAAAGCGCATCCACTTTCTCCCCGTTTACAAGGATGTCCAGTTTCACCAGGGTACTTTCACGGTAATCGAGAAAATCATAATCAAATGAGCCATAGCCCTGGGTTACTGTCTTGAGGCGGCCGTAGAAATCATATATGACTTCCGCGAGGGGAATATCAAACCTGATTTCGATTCTACCTGGAGTGGGGTAGGTAAACCTGGAGTTAATCCCTCTGCGCTCAAGACAGATGTCCATTACAGCTCCCATATAACGTTCCGGTATAAGAATACTTATCCTGATATAGGGTTCGAGAGCCTTGGTTATGTTGCCAGGATCCGGATAGTACAACGGGTTATCTATCGTAACGGTTTCCCCATTACCAAGAATAAACTGGTACCGCACCGAAGGAATGGTCATAATGATAGAAAGGCCATATTCCCTTTCAAGCCTTTCCTGAACAATTTCGAGGTGCAACAAACCCAAAAAACCACAGCGAAAACCGTTGCCAAGAGCTGCGGAAGAATCTTTTTGATACACAAACGAGGCATCATTAAGTTGATATTTGTCGAGAGAATCGGCTAATGCCTGGTAGTCTTCGGATGTAACAGGGTATACGGATGAAAAAACAACCGGTTTGATAACCTTGAATCCCGGCAAAGGATTTGACGCCGGATTTGAATCAAGGGTAATAGTATCGCCAATCTTGGTATCCATGACAGTCTTGATGCCTGCCATAATATAACCGACCTGCCCGGCAGTCAGACTATCCCTCGGTTCTCTTTCAAGCTGGAATATGCCTGTTTCTTCCACTTTATATGTTACGCCATTTGACATAAGCCTTATAGTATCACCAGGTTTGACACAACCTGTAAAAATTCTGCAACTGACAATTGTCCCACGAAAGGTATTATACTGCGCATCAAATATAACCGCAGTCAGAGGTGAATCCACACTGCCTGAAGGGGGAGGAATTTGTTCTGTTATGGCCTCAAGGAGCTCATTGATACCAGTGCCTTCTTTTGCTGAACAGAGAATAGACATATCTGAATCAAGACCGAGATCCACTTCTATCTGTTCCTTCACACGTTCAATATCTGCCGAAGGCAGATCAATTTTATTTATAACAGGGATAATGGCCAGATCATGCTCCATTGCCGTATAGAGATTTGCAACTGTCTGAGCCTCTACCCCTTGCGAGGCATCAACGAGAAGGATCACTCCCTCACATGAGGCCAGGGCCCGTGAGACCTCATAGGAAAAATCAACGTGTCCAGGGGTATCGATCAGGTTCAGCTCAAAGTGTTCGCCTTTGCTGTTTGTATAAGGCAGAGTCACGGCCTGACTTTTGATGGTAATTCCCCTTTCTCTTTCAATTTCCATGCTATCCAGGATCTGATCACGAAAATTTCGTTTTTCAACCAGGCCCGTACTTTGAATCAAGCGGTCCGCAAGTGTAGACTTTCCATGGTCAATATGGGCAATAATACTGAAGTTTCTGATTTTAAGCATATTTCTGTTTCCAAAGATTTCCAATACACATTCACAGGGTTAGACTTTTTTTCTCATCATTAAGAGAAGCGCAATAACTAAGCAATCCCTTGTTTTTGAGTAGATCACTTCGCTTCACTCCTAATAACGTTACAGGTAATATTTTTGTGGACGGTTAAGATTTCCAATAATATCGAACAGGACTTTTATAACCTCATTTTCATATTACTTCCAGATAAAAATTGAGATTTAAAGAAACGTTCAGGGCAGACAACATAAGGATTGGGAACTTAATTTGTAACCGTTCACGGGTTCAGAGGTTCAGAGATTCAAGGTTGGTTTTTTGTTCCCGGACTGCATTTACAACAGGTATTTACGAGAAAAGAGTCATCTTTGGGACGGGGACGAAATAACTTCCCCAAGCAGGCACAGAGATTTAGGTCAGGTTTGCACGAACCTCAAACGTTTACATCCCTGAAATTCCCGTAAGCTCGTGCCACTGGGGAAACGTTACAGATTTAATTGATACCTAAAACCTGCATAAACTATTTTCAAGAAGAAAATTATGCTTTTAATATCA
>JAGGXA010000050.1 GCA_021163285.1 Deltaproteobacteria bacterium
ATTTTCTAAGGAGAAACCTTATTAAGTATTGAAACGAACAGGCTGCCAACATTAAAGCTGGACACTTTCCGCTTGGTGGATTCGCTTCGCTTAATCCACCCTGCAAAGTTACGTTGGTAGCCGACGTAGAGTGGTTTTAGGAGCGTAAGCGACGAATCCACCAAAGCAACTGTCCCGCCTTACCCTGGTAACCCACGAACCTGACTTGGAGAATGCCCAAAATGGGGATTGCAGGATTAAGAAAAGTAAATATTTTAACTACCGGAATAAGGGCTCGGAAAAAAATAAACAGGCAGGCACAGAGATTGGCAGGTAAGAGCCTGATAGACTCCGAAAAGCAGGGTGAATTCCATGCACCAAACAATGTCGGATATGGCAATAAACTATGATAGAAACATTAGTTAATCATACTGTGATAAATGGTGCATAAACTGCACCCTGCGATTTTAAAACTCACAACATAACTAAACCCGCTGCATAACGCACCCCTGCTGAACGCTTACAGTACCCCAAAAGGTCAGGGTTCAGTCGATCGCCTTTCGGAAACGTCTGTGAATCCACCACCAGTATGATGGATTTTGTCTGATATGATCTTCTGTCGTTTTGCTCAGGACCTGGAGGTTGTCCCGAATATCCTTTTTCTTATCCCCTGTCAACTTTATCTTATACGGCTTTTTAATTATAATCTGATGATGATCATTCGGTTTTCGCATAATAAATATCGGAATAATATCCGCCCCCGTTCTCATGGCAAGGCTCACCGGTCCCCTGAATGTAGGTATCTTATGTCCAAAGAAATTTGTTATGATCCCCGCATTTTTTGAGGGGTTCTGGTCGATCTGCAAAAAAAGGAGACCTCTTTTTTTGAGACATTTGATTGACATAGCAACACACCTGTACCTCGGTTTGTCTTTTATTGGAATTAATCCCCTTTCTTTTTGAATAATCGACATAAAAGGTCTGAAAAAATTATTATGTATTTCCCTGAATATAATGGCAACCTGATATCCTTCTATTGCCAGTCTCCCGCAGAGGACCGGGAAATTACCAAAATGGGCGCTTAACATGACGACACCTTTTCCTGAGATAATAGACTGATCAAGATTTTCCTTCCCGATTATGGTTATTCTTTTCTTGAATACTTCAGCAGGAGTAACATAATATTTTAATATTTCAATCAGATCCTTTGAAATATTCTGAAAGGATTTTTTGAGGATATCCAAAAGCTCTTTGTCGGATTTTTCAGGAAATGCAATATGCAGATTTGACAGCCCTGTCCTTCTCCTTTGCTTTAATAAATAATAGAGTATGTATCCTGTTAATTTCCCCAACGAAATAAAAAATTGAAAAGGCATTATTTTAAAAAGATACCCAATTAATTTATAAACAACCTTCTGCGATACCGTAATTGATTCCTTGCTCATTAGTGACCATTCCTTCGCAATGCAGTTCCGGATATCCTGCCCGTTCCGGTCCCGGGTAATTCAGACAGCAGCCGTTCACGGGTTCAATAAGAACTGCCACGTATTAATTTATTCGATGAGTTTTTTTCTCGGTACTCACAACTCAACACTCATCAATGGTTAATAAAAAAAGAATATGCTTTTCAAATCTTTAAGCTATAATTACAGATTAAGTTATGCTATATTATTATCTTTCGTAATACAAGACGCACTATTTAAACCATTTATAAAAGATTACCCATTATGAGACCTGAACATATAGAAGCCAGAGACCTGCCTGACGCATGGTTTCAATGCATCTACAGACTGTTGGAAACAGGCAGGGAATATATCATTAAGAGAGGAAGTTATAAAGGACAAAAACGGCTTGAATTTGACTTTATCACCATCCATATCAAGTTCCCGGGTACAAAGCCCCTCTTACCTGATATTCCGCCTGCCCTCGGGATACCAAACCCGGTTGCAGATGGATACCTCGATGAATATCTTCCATACCTGATGACATCCGCAAAACAGCCGGGGGAGGATTACACATACGGACTATACCTTGAACCCCAGATAGCCGAAGTAATCCGGATGTATTCGGAGGATGGTTACGAGACCAACCAGGCATACATGACAGTAGGTGATCCTCAAACTATATATCTCGGTGATCCGCCATGCCTTCGGGGAATAGACACACGGATCCAGGACGGCAAGCTCCATTTTATTATCTATTTTCGATCCTGGGACCTGTGGAACGGCTTTCCTGCCAACCTTGGGGCCATCCAGCTCCTGAAAGAGTACATGGCTTCCTGTATAGGGGTGGATGACGGGGAGATTATTGCTGCAAGTAAAGGCCTTCACCTCTATGACTATGTGTGGGAACTTGCCAGACTCCGCACCATGTGCGACCGTCATTCGAACAATGCAACGGCAAGACATTCCGATGAAAGTTAACTTCAAAGACCTGGACAGCGGGGAAATAGAAGAATGGTTTACAAACCAGGGGCTTGATGCATACAGGGGCAGGCAGGTCAGGCAATGGCTTTATAAAAAACTTGCATTCTCTTTTGACGAAATGTCAAATCTCCCAAAATCTATCCGGTCTCTCCTCACGGATAAGGCATGCATCAATAATCTTGAGAAGATAAAGGCCGAGGTTTCGGAAGACGGGACAGAAAAATACCTCTTCAAATTAATTGATGGCCATCTTATTGAATCTGTTCTTATCCCTGAAAAGGACCACTTCACCATTTGTATATCATCACAGGCAGGCTGCACCATGGGGTGCCGATTTTGCCTAACGGCAAAACAGGGATTTAACAGAAACCTTACATCTGCCGAGATAATCGATCAGGTTATCGTGGTAAAAAGGTCTATGGATACCCCGGACCGACTGACTAATATTGTCCTTATGGGTATGGGCGAACCGCTTGATAATTACAGCGCAGTGCTAATGGCCATGAAAAACCTGATAAGCAATGACGGCATGAATTTTTCCCACAGGAAGGTTACACTCTCCACCTGCGGTATTGCGCCGTTAATAAAGAAACTGGGAGAAGATATTCAGGTCAACCTTGCTGTATCCTTAAATGCAGCAGACGATAAGACCCGTAATTTTCTTATGCCGATAAACAGGAGATACCCCATTAAAACCCTAATCTCGGCCTGCAGGGATTTCGCCCTTCCAAACAGAAGCATGATTACCTTTGAATATATTCTGATCAAAGGTATAAATGACAGAGATCGGGATGCTTATAACATTATCAGGATTTTGTCCGGTCTGAAGGCCAAGATCAACCTGATTCCCTTAAATCCCCATCACAGTCTTAAAATGACACCTCCCTCCATGGAGGAGATCCTCCATTTCCGGCAAATTCTAATTGACAACCATTTCACAGCCATTATCAGAAAAAGCAAAGGAGAGGATATTCTTGCGGCATGCGGTCAGTTAAGCGGAAGGCATAACAAAATGGAGTAACCGTTCACAGGTTTAACGGCAACAAATTTTCACTTGCTCAATGTTTCATATATATGTTATAGAAATCTCTCAATTTTCGTAACCGTTCACGGGTTCAGGAGTTGAAGGTTGAAAGCTAAAGGGTAAAGGGTAACGGTTCACGAGGGCTGCAAACTTACACATGCAAGCGTTTACCAGTACCCCGGATGTGCGTGATCAGGAAAACTCACATAAAGGATGCCCAGGAGGCTGTCCGAGAAAGCCCTTTTTCCCAAACTCTGCGTTATGCTCAAAAAATTATCCTCGAAATGTCAACTATATGTCTGCGGTAATTTTTTGAGCAAACCTTGATTTTGAAAAAAATTGCTATTCTCGGACAGCCTCCTGAGGTTCCATATAAAAATTTCGGCAAATGGGGAATATATCAACTAAATCCTGCAAGCGTCGAGTTTGCCGAAGACCTGCCTGCTGCAGGCAGGTGCAAGTCGGCAAGGGCGCAGACGTACTACGATACTTCAAGTC
>JAGGXA010000078.1 GCA_021163285.1 Deltaproteobacteria bacterium
GACTTGAAGTATCGTAGTACGTCTGCGCCCTTGCAGCCTTGCAACTGCCTGCAGCAGGCAGGTCTTCGGCAAACTCGACGCTTGCAGGATTCAGGTTATAGAATAAATGGTCTTGATCATCGTTCCGGTCACTCTGCAATAAATAGACGGACTATTAACTGTCGCCGCTATGGGGGCTTATAAAGTCCCGTATGGAGGATAGAAAATAGCATAGGATTTCAACTGCAGGTGGTAAATGTCCGAAACGATGATCAAGGCCGAATAAATGAATCAAATGAATTTTACGCATGAATTTGGCTCATTCTCCAAGTATGACAACGGGTAATTTAGTGATTACCCGTTCAGGCTTGCCTTTCGCTCGTTTCATTTCAGCAATATTATGCTTTGAAAAAAGCGCATCTGCTACATAAGTTTCGGTAATGTGCCATTACATGATAACATAGCGGATTCTTGTAAAAAGGAGAATACATTTGTTATGAATTATGCATTTTGAATTATTACCATTTAACCTTGAACCATTTAACGGTTTCGATAACCTAACATATTTGAGTAGTTGCCCTTTTCCCTAATACAGAAGAATCAAAAGAGTAAACTTTTACCAGCGCAGCAAATGCATTTCATCCGGACAATCGACATGGTTTTTGCTGATGACACGTCATGATCAAGCGCATCCCCGGTACTGGTAAACGCTTACAAGCCTTGTTATTTCGTAAGTTCGTGCCCCCGGGGTAGAGGGTAATACTATTTCATCTTTGTTATTAATGTAAAACAAGATAACAGAGGAGGTTTTATTGGTAAATATAAATAGCAAAAACTGGAGAGAATTAATAAAACCCAATCGGGTCGAAATCAATAAAGAAACATATACTGATTTTTATGGTAAATTTGTATGTGAGCCGCTTGAAAGAGGTTATGGAATAACTATTGGTAATTCTTTAAGACGAGTTTTACTTTCTTCATTACAGGGAGCGGCAATTGTATCAGTCAAAATTGATGGCGTTAGCCATGAATTTTCCACGATTCCGGGTGTACTTGAAGAAGTTACGGATATAATATTAAATCTGAAAGAGGTCAAATTAAAACTTATTGAAGATGAAGAGGCTGTAATCCACCTGAAGCGAGATGTTGAAGGAGTTGTAAAGGCCGGTGATATTGAGACTCACGGACTTGTTGAAGTGCTTAATCCTGACCATCATATTGCAACATTAAACGATGAAGCAATATTAGAGATGGAGATGGTTGTAAAGTCCGGAAAGCGCTATGTTCCGGCTGAAAAAAATAAGGTGAAAGACCAGCCGATTGGTGTCATATCCATTGACGCTATATTTTCACCAATCCAGAAAGTTAACTACGTAGTTACAAATGCCAGGGTGGGGCAGATAGCTGATTATGATAAGTTGACTCTCGAGGTATGGACCGACGGTACCGTTGTGCCTGAAGATGCAGTTGCTTATGCGGCAAAGATTATCAAGGAACAGATGAACCCGTTTATCAATTTTGAAGAAGAACCTGAACCTGTTGAAGAGGAAGAAGCGGAGAAGGAAGAAAAATTAAATGAAAACATGTTCAGGCCAGTTTCAGAGCTTGAATTGTCTGTACGTTCAGCAAATTGTCTGAAAAATGCCGATATTACTCTGATAGGTGAGTTGGTTCAAAAGACGGAAGCCGAGATGTTAAAAACAAAAAACTTCGGAAGGAAGTCTCTAAATGAGATAAAATTTATCCTTGAAGAAATGGGACTGTCGTTAGGGCTTAAATTGGGTTCTTTTAACAACACAAGCAAACAGGAACAGGTTGAAAACGTGGAAAAAGAGGCGCTGATAAATGAGGCATAGAAAGACAGGCAAGAAATTAGGTCGAAATTCCAGTCACCGACAGGCGATGTTCAGAAATATGGTTACTTCTTTATTTAAGTATGAACAGATAGAAACAACAGATGTGAAGGCAAAAATGCTTAAGCCTGTAGCTGAAAAAATGATTACCCTTGCAAAAAAGGGGGATTTGCATGCAAGACGGCAGGCCCTTGATTATATAAAAGACAAGGCTGTTACCCATTTGCTGTTTGAGGAGATCAAGAACAGGTATATGGATAAACAAGGTGGTTATGTCAGGATCATAAAAAAAGGACAACGAAAAGGTGATGGGGCTTCCATCTCAATTATCCAGCTTTTGCCTGAAGAACAGGGTAGGAAGCATGCAGAAAAGAACTAATTGTTCACGAGTTTAACGGCTCGGGAGAATGTACGTTAAGCAACGAGGACAAATTAACTTCCCCAACTATAATCTGTGCGTCTCCTTGGGGATGTTATTCCCTTCTCGTCCCTAATACCATGAATTTTATCAAACTTTACCAGCTTTTTACAGGCTTGGTTGGAAAAAGAATGCAGGGCCTGTACCCGCACTATGGTTTACAGCGACAAATCCAGCATATAGCAGGTTTACTCAGTTTGACGCTAAGATTGTTTAAGGTCGCTTTATCTGTGACTAATATTTCTGAAAGAGAACGAGCAAAAGGTAATTTGGAACCTGTGACTGTGTGCCATATTATTTTTTACAATTGCAATGTCATAGGTCATATTTGATAAATGGTTATAAGAAATGCTTGTTTAACAAAATAATATTGAACTATGATTATATATCCGACTATTAAAAAAAACTCTTTACCGTTTTAACGGTAAAGAGTTTTTTTTTGCGAGGCGCTTTACATGAGGAAATTTGATCATAGACATCTAATTGGAATGGGCAGGTTGTCTGTTGATGATATAGAGCTAATTCTGGATACGGCTGAGTCTTTTAAAGAGCTTTCCGAGAGGGATATAAAAAAGGTTCCTACCCTTAGAGGTAAAAGTGTAGTGAACTTCTTTTTCGAGCCAAGTACCAGAACTCGAACCTCTTTTGAAATAGCAGCCAAAAGGTTGAGTGCGGATACTTTTAGCCTGTCTGCTTCAGGAAGCAGCATGGTGAAAGGGGAAACCCTAATCGATACGGCTCTGAATCTACAGGCCATGAAACCTGACATTATCGTCTTGAGGCACCCTTCGAGCGGCGCCCCTCAGCTCATCGCAAACAGGGTGAAGGCAGGTATTATTAATGCCGGTGATGGGATTAATGAGCATCCAACTCAATCCCTGCTTGATCTATTAACGATCAGGGAAAAAATGGGGAAAATTAAAGGGTTGAATATCTCAATTATTGGTGATATTTCGCATAGTCGTGTAGCGAGGTCAAATATTATCGGATTAACAAAGATGGGGGCGGATGTCACTCTTTCCGGTCCTCCAACCATGATTCCGGTCGGGGTCGAGTCCCTTGGTGTCCGGGTAGTTTTGAACCCTGCGGAAGCAGTCAAAGGGAAGGATGTTATCATGTTGCTCAGGATACAGTTGGAAAGGCAGAACAAGGCGCTTTTTCCCTGTGTCAGGGAGTATGCATCTTATTTTGGATTAACAGAAAAGATAATCAGAGCTGCCAAAAAAGATGTTATCGTTATGCACCCCGGTCCTATCAATCGGGGGGTTGAAATATCTTCAGAAGTAGCGGACGGGCCTCACTCCGTCATTTTTGATCAGGCAACGAATGGTGTGGCAGTGCGGATGGCGGTACTTTATCTTTTAATAGGAGGCGCAAAATAGTGATAACCCGGATCCGGGCAGGCAGATTTGTTGACCCTGTTAAGGGGTGTGTTGAACAGGTTGAATTGATCATTGAGAAGGGTAAGATTGCCAGGATATTACCCCCAGGGGAATTTAAAGAGGAAGGACCACGGATAAGGACTATAAATGCCGCCGATAAATTAATTGTTCCAGGCCTTATAGATATGCATGTTCATCTGAGAGAGCCTGGGGAGGAATATAAAGAGACGATTGATAGCGGTCAAATGGCGGCCGTAGCCGGCGGTTTTACTTCCATAGCCTGTATGCCGAATACCATGCCCCCTAACGATACAAGGGCTGTAACGGAATTTATTATAGAAAAAGCCAAAAGGACCGGCCTCGCAAGGGTCTATCCAATTGCGGCAATTACTGTAATGCAGAAAGGGGAGAGGCTTACTGAATTTGGAGAATTAAAGGAAGCCGGGGCCGTGGCTGTTTCTGATGATGGATTTTGTGTGACAAATAGCGAGGTGATGAGAAGAGCCCTTGAATACGCAAGATATCATGGTCTTATGGTTATATCCCACTCAGAAGACCTTAATCTCTCTCGTAGCGGAGTCATGCATGAAGGTGTTGTTTCAACCAGGATAGGGTTACAGGGCATCCCTGCGGCAAGTGAAGAGATAATGGTCTTCAGGGAAATATCTCTTGCCGCTCTTACAAACTGCCCTGTTCATATCGCACATGTAAGCACAGCCGGTTCGGTTGAAATAATCAAAAGGGCCAAGGATGCAGGTATCCCTGTTACGGCAGAAACCGCTCCCCACTATTTCAGCCTGGATCATAAGGAGGTAGCGGGATATAATACATACGCTAAGGTAAAACCTCCTTTGAGGACACCTGAAGATGTTCAGGCAATTAAAGATGGTTTGGCTGAGGGTGTAATAGACGTTATTGCGACAGACCATGCACCTCACAGCGATATTGAAAAGAAATTGGAATTCGATAAAGCGGCTTTCGGGATGATCGGTCTGGAGACGGCTCTGGCGCTTACTTTACAATTGGTACGGGATAAAATATTGGGGTTGCCGGAGGCCATCGGTAAATTGTCTTTGTCTCCTGCGTCTGTTCTTGGCATTCCGGGTGGCTGTATCAAGACTGGAGTTCAGGCTGATCTTGCCGTGATCGATCCTGAATGTGAATATGTGCTTAAGAGAGAAGACATTCTTTCAAAAAGCTGGAATTCTCCCTTTATCGGGAAAAAACTCAAAGGCAGAAATGAGTTGACAATGATTGGAGGAGAGATTGTCTGGGAAAGAAAAAGCAAGCATCCTCGTTGTTGATGATGAGAAAAGTATGCGTGAGTTCCTGGATATTATGTTGACCCAGGAAGGTCATCAGGTAACCCTCGCAGATAGTGGTGAACATGCTTGTCAACTGTTGGATGAGAATGTCTTTGATTTTGTCATTACCGATATATGCATGCAGGATATTGACGGCATTGGGGTATTAAAAAAGGCCAAGTCATTGAATCCTGATACTTTGGTCGTTTTAATCTCTGCGTTTGCAACTGCTGATACAGCAGTCGATGCAATGAAGGAGGGTGCTTATGATTACATTCCTAAACCCTTTCAGGTTGATGAATTCAAAAAGATTGTCAGAGAGGCGCTTAAGTCAAGGAAACCGAGTGAACAGGCAGAAGATGAGGGATTAACAAGCCGCTATCACTTTGGACATCTGATCGGGGAAAGTCCGCAGATGAGAAAGGTGTATGATCTGATAAAACGGGTTGCCCAGACAAGCACAAATGTTATGATTACCGGTGAAAGCGGTACCGGTAAAGAGCTGGCAGCGAAATCTATTCATGAATTAAGCGAGAGGAAGAAAAAGCCGTTTGTCGTAATTAACTGTGCGGGAATTCCTGAGAGTTTAATAGAAAGCGAGTTATTCGGCTATAAAAAGGGGGCATTTACCGGAGCCGTCTCAAATAAGGAAGGCCTTTTTAATATGGCGGACGGGGGGACGGTATTTTTTGATGAGGTAGGAGAGTTAACTCCTGCGATCCAGGTCAAGCTCTTGAGGGTAATACAGGAAAGGACCTTTACGGCTATAGGGGGCGCAGAAGAAAAGAGCGTTAATGTCCGGTTTATATCTGCAACCAACAAAGAACTGGAAGAAGAGGTGATTAAAGAGCGGTTCAGGGAAGATCTCTACTTCAGGCTGAATGTTATTCATATACTCATGCCGCCTTTGAGGGATAGGGAGGGGGACCTGCCTTTATTGGCTCAGTATTTTCTTGAAAAATATTCCATGGAACTTGATAAGGATATTAAAAAAATTTCCGCATATGCTATGGATATTCTTGGTAGATATTATTTCCCCGGGAATGTGAGGGAACTTGAAAACATTATCGAGCGAAGTGTAGTGCTTGAGACATCTAACATAGTATTGCCCGAGAGCCTTACCCTTTCAAATTTTCGCGGAACAAAAGAGAGGCGAAGCCGGAGAAAGTATGATATAGGTCCAGAGGGTATTGACCTTGATAAGGCAATGGCTGAATTTGAGAGAGATTATATCATGAAGGCCATGGAAATGGCCCGCGGTTCAAAGCAAGACGCAGCCGCACTACTCGGTATAAACATCAGGTCATTGAGGTATCGACTGGATAAAGTTGGCCTCCAGGCGCTGTCAAAGGATCCTTCCTGATCCTGTTATTTCATCTGTAGTTTTTCTTATTCTTGTTTCAGATGGCCGGAGTCAAAACCAGCTCAATATTTCATTCTTATATAGAGGCAACGGCATTCTTTCCCCCTCGTTTTGCCAGGTAAAGAGCCTTATCAGCACGTTCCGTAACTGTAGCTTCCGTGTCTCCTTTCTGGTAAGCGCTTACACCTATGCTCACCGTAAATGAAAGTTCCGTGCCACCCTGCCGCGCTATATCGTGAGCATTATCTATGGAATATTGTGCCTGGGCTATGGACTTGCATATTTGACGGGCCTTTTTTAAGCCGTTCCTGAGGGATGCGCCCTTGAGTATGATTACAAATTCTTCCCCTCCATAACGTGAAAAATAATCAACTTTTCTGATAAATTGTTTGCACTTTTGCACCATAGCAAGTATTATACGGTCTCCTATTTGGTGACCGTATGTATCATTAATCTTCTTAAAGTCATCAATGTCCAGCATAAGCATTGAAAAGGGTGAACGGAAAACCGCATTTTGTTCAACAAGATTTTTTAGATATTCATCAAAAGCCTTACGATTATAAATACCTGTTAATCCGTCTGTTAAAGACTCTTTCTTTGCCTTTTTTAATGCCACCTCAAGGGAGCTGACCTTGCTTGAAAGCCTTTCTAACTGGTTTTTATCATGCAGCTCTTTTTGCAGCACCGTTTTATTCATCTGTTCTATTTCTTGTTTCAGTGCAATTTTTATCTTTTTAATATCATCAAGTAGTGTTATTTTTTCTATTTTTTTGCTCTGTTTATAAACACTTTGATTAAAATTCCGGTTTTCAACATCTATTGTGGCGATGGCTTTTGTTAGAAGCTCTATGATATCCTTTAACTCAAATTCTCTATCAAGAATGTACTTTTTGTGCGTCTTAATATATTGGAGAATATTTATTTTCTGTTTTTCAAAGAGTGAATCTATCTTTTTTACCTTTTTGTCCGACAAAAATATTTCGTTTAACAGATCAACCTCTTTTTTAAACCTGTCTGAATCTATTTCCTTCAAGTCTAAAGAGAATTCCTTCAAAAAAAACAGCAGGGCCTGGATAGTAAGCAGAAACAGGCGCCCCTTTTGCTCACTATCTTTCTGCTTTTCAATTAATTTTTCCATCTCAAGAGTTGTGATGTTTTTCTTTTTAAATAAGCCCAATTTAATACCTCTTAGTTTTTGCAGCCATATGGGGTCCACATTTGACACCCTTTTGAGCCAAATGTGTAGACCTGACCCCTTAGAACCTTACATAAGGGATCAGATTATTCAAGAAAAATTGACCTTGATAGGAGCAAATAATTCACATAATATTATAGGAAGCTGTTTAAGAATTTTTCATGTGACTGACTACAAATTCAGTGGCTTTGTGCGAACCCTAACGATCTAAAAACAGGTATAATCAGGTTTTCGGTTTCCCGCTTTCGCGAGAATCCATGAGTGAGGGAACTTACAGAAAATAATCTACGCATCCTGCTTGTCCTTTTGCCCGTCTTCTACGTTGCAGTAACCGGTTATATAATTCACTATGCAACTGTTACTACGCCTTGAAGACGAACAAAAATTCTGTGCGATATGCTGAGATTATTTCCTTCCGGTTTCCTGATTACCATTTAACCGTGAACGGTTACGATATGATAAGGATTCTTACAGGTCTTGATCAGGTTCGCGAGGGCCTGTGGAAAAAGTTAAGTAATTGCAGGCTCGGCCTCCTTGCCAATCAGGCCTCTCTGGATAGTGAATTTAGTTCGGCCGGGGAAGTAATATCTCGGGTCTTGCCCCACCGGCTAAAGGCTGTTTTCGGGCCTCAGCATGGGTATGGCGGTGAAGATCAGGACAATATGATAGAAACAGAGGATTCGTATGACAAAGCTCTCAACATTCCCGTCTTTAGTCTTTATGCAGATATAAGAGAACCTCACTGCCATATGCTTGAGATGATAGATGTCCTGATTATTGATTTACAGGATGTGGGGACAAGGGTTTACACCTTTGCCACTACCATGCTTAACTGTATCAGGAGCGCCGCGGTTCTCGGAAAAAAGGTTATTGTCCTGGACCGGCCCAATCCTCTTGGAGGTGAGAAAGTGGAGGGTAATCTCCTGCAGCCGGACATGTATTCATTTGTCGGCCCTTACAGCTTTCCAATGCGCCATGGACTCACAATGGGAGAAATGGCCATAATCTTTAACCATTCATTTGATCTTGGTTGCGATCTTGAAATAATACCGATGTCCGGATGGCATCGTAACATGTTATGGAGCGATACAGGTCTTAGGTGGGTTATGCCTTCACCCAACATGCCATCCCCTGAAACAGCTTTGGTTTATCCCGGACAGGTGATTTGGGAGGGAACCAACATCTCTGAAGGAAGAGGAACCTGTCGTCCTTTTGAAATATTCGGGGCCCCATTTTTGGATATAAAAGCAATAAAAAATTCACTCGAACCGAAAGCGACAAGGGGTTGTTACCTCCAGGAATTCCTTTTTCGTCCCACTTTCCATAAATGGGAGGGAGAAATTTGCAAGGGCTTTATGATACATGTTACAGACCCTCATATTTACCGGCCCTGTTTCACGTCAATAGCTATTCTCAGGAAGATAATGCAGATAAATGAGAAAGAATTTTCATGGAAAAGTCCTCCCTATGAATACGAATATGAAAAAATGCCTATTGACCTTATATTAGGTGACTCTTCATTCAGACTTTCACTTGAATCCGGGATGTCTCTTTCCCATATCAAGGAGAGATTTGATGCTGATATGGAATACTTTGTGAAATGGAGAAAACCCTATCTTTTATATACTTAGGTCCTGCCTGAAAAAGGAGCATTTTTGTTATGCTGAAAAAGTATATCTTTCTTATTATAGCGGCAAGCCTTTTTCTTTCTTTATCGTCCGGCGTTACATATTATAACGTTAAATACGTCTACGATGGTGATACTATACTGCTCAATAAGGGGGGCAGGGTGAGATATCTCGGTATTGATACCCCCGAGATCGATCACGAAGGCGGGAAAAACGAGTTTATGGCCTCTGCCGCCAGGAAATTCAACTCGAAACTTGTTAAAGGAGCAAGAGTAAGTCTGGAATTTGACAAGGAGAAAAAAGACCATTATGGACGGCTGCTGGCCTATACATTCCTTGAAAATGGTGATATGGTAAACGCCCTTTTAGTCCGAAATGGATTTGCCCATGTAATGTTCAACCGGCTTAACCTGAAATACAAAGAACTCCTTCTGAAATGTCAGCAAAGAGCAATAGAAGAAAGATTGGGGATCTGGAGCAGACCTTTTAATGGGGAAGAAAGTTTCTATCTTGGAGATAAAAGATCATTCCGTTTCCATCGACCGGACTGCCCCTTCGGCAAAAGGATATCAAAAAAAAATCTCTTGAGATTTAAATCCCTGCATGATGCCTTTTGGGCAGGCTACAGCCCTTGTAAACGATGCAGACCCTGACAGATTGCAGAAATCGGCCTTGATTCATTGTTCCGGCCACCCGGCAATAAATTAACGGGCTATTGTCTGTCGCACCGATGGAGCTTATACAGTTCAGTAGTGACGATAGATAATGGACTATGGTTTCAATCCCAGGCGGCAAATGGCCGAAACGGTGATCAATGCCCGTAAATTCATTATCAAGCTTAGGGACGAGGACGAAATAACATCCCTGAGTAGGCGCACTGCTTTAGGTTAGGTTCGGTAGATTTTGAAGAGCAAAAAGCGCGGTAATAGTGGGTTATTTCAAGGTTTTTGCTCTTCAAAATCTGCCGAAAATGAGCTGAAGACGAGATGCCAAAATGTTAAGTTATATTTGCGCGAGCCCTTATTATAAATTTCATAAAAGGGCATCCTTCATTTTTACTTTACACTTGGCAGAAAAGTGGCAGCGGCATCCTGCCGCTGATTTAAAAGGCTGTAAGCCTCTTCTGCAATTTACAATTTTTAGTTCCAATAAAGTGTCAACTACTTTTACCTCAAAATTGAGGATGTCCATAAAAGATTCTGAGAATAATACCTGTGATTTCTTTGTATTTAAACCTGTCTGCGTTCATCTTTGTGAGTTGTCGTTGAATAATTACGAATTTTCCCGATATCGTATTCAGCTTCAGGTCAGATTCGTTCATCTCAATTGATAAAATCCGCAGGCATAGCAGGGCTGCATTGAGGATTTTTCTCAATCGTGATGTTCAAAGGCGGCTTGAAAATGGGATTCGGGACGGGTAAATTATTTTTTCTGCATTCCTTATCCCTAAATATTGAGCTATTACCATCTAATCCTTAACCATTGTGCCTGAGAACGGTTACGATAATGATTGGAAAATTAAAAAATAAATTCCGGTCGGGAACTTATTCCCTGAAGATCGAAACCAGTCAGATCGCTTTAGCGGGTAAATGGATGATCTATTATATCCTGATTGGCCTGATTGCAGGATTAGGTTCTATCCTGTTCCACTACCTTTGTGAAATAGGCACCCATTTGTTTATGGATCAATTAGCCGGTTACAGACCGCCGGCGCCTGTTGGAGAAGCGCCTCTTTTCCCTCCATCAAACACACCATTTAATCGTTGGCTGTTATTATTTATACCTGGTCTTGGGGGCATTATAAGCGGCTGGCTTGTCTATACATTTGCGCCGGAAGCAGAAGGCCATGGCACTGATGCGGCGATCGATGCATACCACAACAAGGGAGGCTTTATCAGAGCAAGGATCCCGTTTATCAAGACAATCGCCTCGGCCATAACAATTACATCCGGCGGCTCCGGCGGGCGTGAAGGCCCTATTGCACAGATAGGTGCAGGCTTTGGTTCATTCCTGGCAACCAGGTTGAAACTCTCTAATCGAGAGCGCAGGCTCATGCTTGCTGCCGGTATAGGGGCAGGAGTCGGGAGTGTCTTCCGGGCTCCCATGGCAGGCGCCCTTTTTGCCGCAGAGGTCCTTTATCGTGAACCTGAGTTTGAATCAGAGGTGATTATTCCATGCGGCATATCATCTGTAGTGGCCTACTGCCTGTTTTGCATTTCCTGCGGGTGGGGTTCCCTGTTTGAATCACCGGATTTTGTCTTTCAAAATCCCCTTGAATTAGGCCCATATACGATACTCGCATTTATATTAACAGGGACCGGACTGCTCTACGTCAAATCGTTTTATGGTGTGCAGCATGTTTTTCGCAAAATGAAAATCCCAAACCATATCAAACCGGCGATAGGTGGCCTGTTAACAGGGGTAATCGGTTTTTTCCTTCCCCAAACTCTCTCCTTCGGTTACGGATTTGCTCAACTGGCCCTAAATAACCGGCTTTCAACCATTTTTCTACTCTACCTCGCATTCGGGAAGATATTTACCACATCGTTCTCCATTGGTTCAGGTGGAAGCGGCGGCGTATTCGGCCCTTCCGTTGTAATTGGCGGGGCATTAGGAGGCGCAACAGGAAGGATATTTCATTCCCTGATTCCTGAGATTGTAAAAGAACCAGGCGCCTTTGTAGTGGTAGGTATGGCCGGTTTTTTTGCGTCCGTTTCAAATGCTCCCATCTCAACCATTATCTTTGTATGCGAAATGACCAATTCTTATCACTTGCTTCTACCCAGTTTATTAGTCTGTTCTCTGACCTACCTGCTCTCACAAAAATGGACTATATATGTAAAACAGGTGCGGAACAGGATCGACTCCAATGCGCACAGGGGGGATTTCTTTGTGGATGTTCTTGCCCATTACAGGGTCAAACATTTAATGTCTCAATTAAGAAAAGTTAAGTTGATACAGGAAGACATGCCCTTTAAACTATTCCGTGAATTCTTTCAATCAACAGAGCAGCACTACTTCCCCGTCGTCAACAAAGAGAACAGGTTGACCGGTATATTTTCCATAAACGATATCAGAGGCATTATATTTGATCAGGGAATAGGAGACCTGGTTTTGATGAAAGATGTGGCAAATGCCAATATAATATTTACGACACCTTCTGAAGACTTAAATGAGGCGCTTAAAAAATTTACTGTCGGTAACCTTCACAGACTCCCTGTTGTAAAGGATGAAGACCATACCATACTCCTGGGGATGCTGGATCGAAGGGAGGTCATCCAGTATTATAACCAGCGGGTTGAAGAACTTAAAACCAACCGGACAGACGCAAATCCCGAAAAAGATGAAGATGTAAGCCTGCTGAAAAATATTCGGGTTAAACAGGCCATGAACCGGAATGTTGACTCCATTTATGAAGAGGTCTGACGCCTGGAAAATTAAAGGATTATATTTATAAAAGCATGTTCAACTCATTTCCGGTAATAGATGCATGCGGCAGGTTGATCGGCATTCTATCCATGTCAGATTGCGAAAAGGGTTTTAACAAAACATAAAATCTGTCCTTGATTTGGGGTCCACTTTAA
>JAGGXA010000107.1 GCA_021163285.1 Deltaproteobacteria bacterium
GACTTGAAGTATCGTAATACGTCTGCGTCCTTGCCGCCTTGCACCTGCCTGCAACAGGCAGGTCTTCGGCAAACTCGACGCTTGCAGGATTTAGGTTACATATTATCAGACTGTTAACCGAAGATATAGCTTTGGAAGTATTTTGGGCAGGTTTCGGATATCGGAAAGAATAGCGAAGCCCCGTTTTGGAAACATGAGCTCCATGTCGGAGAGGCTGTTTTCATTTGTAGTAATAGCGAAAGTATGGAGACCCTTCCGGTAATTTTCATCACAGGCCTTTCGTACATCAAACTGAGCATACCGTGTTTCCGGAATATAACCGCTGTCCATGGGTCGGCCATCAGTAATAACAATAATCAAACGCTGTTTGGCTTCTATCTGTGAGAGACGGTAACCGGCATGCCTCAGCGCAACCCCAATCCGGGTGGCATTAGATGGATAGGCGGAAAGAAGCCGATTAGTGCTCTTTTTGTCCCACTGGTCGGTGAAATCCTTGAATATAAGGTAGTTGCATTGCTCTCGGCCATTGGAACTGAAACCGCACACTGAAAACTGATCGCCTAATGATGCCAGACCTTCACATAAAATCATAGCAGCATGCTTTTCGATATCTATCACTCTTTCATCGCCTACCTTCTCGTTCGTGGAACCGCTTACATCCAGAAGGATTAACACGGCAAGATTCCGCTTTTGTATTCGAGGCCTTTCATAAAAACAAATTTTGGGTGATGGCTCTTTTCGCCGCATTACAATATGGTCCAGGAGAAGATTATGATTGATCCGCTCACCATCTTCCAGAAATTTTTCCCGTCTTAAAATATGCGGTTTAAAACGTTCAAATAACCGGCGGGTCTGCAATATTTCCTTTTTTAAATCTCGCTTCAGCGAGCGTGTGCTCTTTACCTCCGGCTTTTTTTCAAAAACAAAACAGTGGTTGATATAATAATCATCATCTGCCTGGCTCCATTCGTCATAAAGAAAAGCTGAAACCATACTGCTGCCGCTCTCATCCTTTTTTCTCTCTTCCTCGGCCCCACCTCCCAGTTGATTTATTTTATGCATGGTTTTGGGACGGTATCCATCAGATTCGTCGCTATAATATTTCTTCTTTTTCTTTGCTTTACGACGAAGGTTTTCAACGTGTTTGTCGGATGAAGGAATATCAACTTTCCCAGGATACAGGAAATCAGGCAAGAAACTGAACGCACGCAAGGGATATTTCCCAATATCGGGATAGGCGTTTTCCAGATCGTTTATTAAATCTTCACTCAACTGAGAATCCGAGCCATAGGCGGAAAGATCAATTGCACAGTCTTCACTTATCCGGGAGGCAGTATCAAAAACATTGATTGATTCATCAGCTATGTGCTGAACCCGTTCCGCAACCGTAGTTAATGCTGCATCCGGAACTATAAGGTTATAAAAAAGTTTATCTGCATCTGTGACAGGCTGCATATGATAAAATTCGTTCTTAAGTCCCCAGTTCAGCATGTTTACCGCTCCAGGCCACCTTTTTTTGATCCACCCTAATATACGTGTATATTCAATTATCTGGAATAAATTCAGACGCAGAAGATTGCCGCCGACCAGATCCAGGCAGTTAGAATATTCAGGATGTCCGTGAATGCTGCTAAAGCTGTTTTCCGCTAACATTGCAGCCGCAACAACCGACATCAGCATGTACCGGTTCCGGTTCATTTGCTTGCTATCGAAACTGCGGATACTTGGTGGCAGATAAAGCCGTTTGTACATACAAACCATGCGTGTTCCGCGTGCTTCAAGAAATTCGGCTTCAAGTTCTTCAAGGCTGGATACTTTAACTTCGTAACCGGCAAGAGCTCCCAACATGGTTTCCAGGGTTGGCCTAATCTCACTAAGACGGCACTCACGTGTCAGATCAAGAATCAAGTCTTCAGCATTTTTAGTTGTACATCTCATAAAACCATATGCGGCCCTTTTGTTGTTCGTATAGAGGTTTAATCCTTCTTGAATAAATAAATCAATATAATTCGGATCAAGCCATTCCATCAGATGACGGAAACCGTTCAGGAATGCAAATGCAAGTTCCTCGTCAATCTTTTTCAGTCTATTCAGATGAGTCAAGAGGAAATATACATGCTCCTGTTTATCGCCGAACGCCCCTTCACCAAAGAGCTGGAAATATGTGGTGCCGTATTTTAACTTCAATTTGCCAAAAAGGCGCCCGGTTTCAATTACGTCGCCGAAAAGACCGGGTGTGTCCATAATCCAGAGAGTTTTGGGATTAATGGCAAAGACAAATTCCTTCAATACAAGATCAAACCATTTATCACCGGCAAGAGAAAGAAAAGCGAACATCAGTTTGGTAGATTCATGCCGCCTGCCGCCAATCCAGCCTTCGCGGAATAAAAACTCAAGTGCATTAGAGAATAATTCCCGGTTCTCCCAAAAGAAAACGGCGGAGGGAAACTTATACTCTTCTAAAAATATGTCAAAATCAGTTTGTTTTTTCGGAGATTTCATTATATCTTTCTGCCATCAAATCGCCAAAATAAAGCTTGACGATATCGTTGATCGATTCTATTACGTCTATCTCATCCGTGATTGTCATGCTGATAGCGCAATTACATGCTTCATAAGCCGGGAGACCCTCTTTAATGAGCTGACCGACATAAACGAGAAGTCGCGAGCTTACTCCCTCTTCAAGCCCAAACCCCTTCAAATCGCGGATTTTTGAGCCCATTTCAGCCAGCTTGAAACACTCTTCCTTTGGCAAACCGGTTTCAGCCTGAATGATTTCCGTTTCAATATCAATAGATGGATAAGAGAACATAATGCTTGCGAAACGCTGTTTGGTCGACTGCTTAAGGTCCTTAATTATACTCTGATAGCCGGGATTATAGCTCAAGATCATCATAAAATTGGGATGAGCACGTATAACCTCTCCGGTTTTGTCAAGATAAAGGATCCTCCGATCATCGGTAAGGGAATGAATAATCACTGTTGTGTCCTTGCGGGCTTCAACAATCTCGTCAAGATAGCAAATTCCGCCATATCTTACCGCCATCGTAAGCGGACCGTCCTGCCACACGGTCTGGTCGTCTTTGAACAAATATCGTCCGATCAGGTCGGATGCAGTGAGGTCTTCATGACAAGATACGGTAATCAAAGGAAGTTCAAGGGAATAGGCCATATGTTCGATAAAACGTGTCTTTCCACACCCTGTTGGCCCTTTTAAAATAATGGGGATTTTAGTATTAAAGGCGGAACGAAAAATCTTCTCTTCATTATCCTGAGATATATAGTTTGGTTTGAACTTCACTAAAAACTGATCTATAATCTTGTTTTCATGCATAATATTAGTTCCTCAAAATAGACATGATTAACATTTTTGATTTATTTTCTAATATACATTCATTCATTAAGTATGTAAAGTTTTTAATTTAATATATAGATTTCAATAAAAAAATGGCACACGGATAGACACGGATTGAGATGGTTAATAACTGCGTAAGCGTTCACGGTTTACAGTTATCAGCTAAGGAACGAGGATAATTTTTTGAGCATAACGCAGAGTTTGGGGAAAAGGTCATTCCCGGACAGCCTTCTACCGTCATCGCGAGCAAACCGAAGCAATCTCAAGGGATTGTAAATTTATTGGGAATTGCTGAAGGTAGTGGAAAATTATGGGATCCTCAAAAAAACCGTGAACTGCAAACATCCTTCATTTTTACTTTATATCTGGCAGAAAAGTGAGAGCGGCATCCTGCCGCTGATTTAAGAGGCTATAAGCCTCTTCTGCAATTTACAATCTTTAGCTCCAATAAAAGTGTCAACTACTTTTACCTCAAAATGAAGGATGCCGAACTGTAAACCGATAACCGTGAATGGTTACGTTAAAATCAGCCCCGAATTCCCAATTAGAACCTGTCAGATGTTGTGGCGATGGTTTCAGGCCTTTTGGAACATATAGTTCAAGCGGCCCTTAGGCAGCTTGTTAACGATTGTTGTCATCTCCATTCCAATATGGATCTGATCTTGCGGCACATCGTTAGATATCCTGCCAAACACCTTGTAATCACCGTAATCTAACAGGGCGATGGCATAGGGAACATCATCACCAAATCCCATAGGGGCAAATTCCAGGGTACTGTATGTCATTAATTTGCCTTTTCCCGATACTTCAAACCACTCCATATCGCTGAAAAAGCAGTTATAGCAATCTGCCCTCGGAGGGAAAAAAACAGCGCCACACTCCTTGCAGCGGGTGCCCATAACCTTCCCCTGTTCCAGGTAATCAATAAAGTCATTAACCTTCGTGACAGAGGTAAAACTTACCGTTCCGAATTTTTTAAACCGGTCATCTATCTCTTTCTTTTTTTTACCCATTATTTTACCTCCCAAGAATACTTACATTTCCGTATAGACCAACACCGCCGATATTGTGAACCAGCCCTATCTCAGGGTCCTTTACCTGCATATCACCTGCCTCACCCCTCAATTGCAGAACAATGGTTCTGATCTGGGATCCTCCTGTAGCGCCAATGGGATGGCCTTTTGAAAGCAGACCCCCATCCACATTGACCGGGATACTTCCCTCTTTGTAGGTCTCTCTCGCCTTGATAAGTTCTGTTCCTCCACCAGGTTTTGCAAAACCCAGATTTTCGTAGGCCATTAACTCGGCGATGGTAAAACAGTCATGTACCTCAGCCACATCAATATCCTTGGCAGTAATGCCGGCCATCTTGTAAGCCTCTTCCCCGGCCTGTCGGGCAGCGGTCAGACCTGTAAAAAGGTCTCTCCCAGCTAAATTCACAGTAGTAGATGCAGCGCCCAAACCGAGAATCCACACCGGTTTTTTGCAAAAGGCCCTGGCCTTTTCTTCACTCGCAACAATGACACAGGAGCTTCCATCCGCATTAGCACAGCAGTCTCCCACCCGGAGCGGGCTTGCAACCGGCCCTGATATAGGGCTTTCAGGGTCTGAAAACATCTCAAATGTGACAGGTTTTCGATATACGGCCTTTTCATTGATCTGACCGTAAGAAGCAGCCTTTACCCTGATCAGAGCCAAATCTTCAGCGCTTGTCCCGTACTGTTCCATGTGGGCCCTGGCATACATGGCATAATAGGCCGGCATCATAGTTCCGAATGGACTTTCCCACTGAATATCCGCGCCTCTCCCCATCCTCTCCTGAGATTCCGCGGAAGAGATTTCAGACATCTTCTGAAATCCGATAACAGCTACCACGTCATGAAGCCCGGATTTTATTAATGAGTAAGCAAACCTCAGGCCCATACTACTTGATGAGCATAAACTCTCTAAATAACATGTAGGCTGCGGAACAAGCCCTAAGTACTCGGCAAAAACCCCGGCAGGAGATCGCTGCTTATCATATTCCGGGGCCGAGCAGATGATAGACGCATCAATATCCTTTGTCGATATCTGAGCATCCTGCATAGACTCTTTGAACCCATCAAAGGCCAGTTCCCTGATTGAACCGGGGTATCCACGCACAAAAGCGCTCTGGCCGACTCCAATAATTCCTACTTTTCCCATAATAACCTCCAGGTTAGTTGGTTATAAGTGAGCTAAACGGATTAAAGTGATCTGAGACCACTGCAATCTAAAAAGAAAAACCAAATTGAAATATAAAAAAAGGGATAATTCCTACAAAACATTGCAGGTTTGGAAATTCGCTCTCTCTTGCTTTTTAAACACCTGATTCTTCGTCATGTGCCGCAAGCAGCTACCATATGTTACCTGAGGATTAATTTTATCCGGATGACTATCGGTAAGCTGTTCTTTTTTTTTGCCGTGATAAAAGAAGATCTGCCGGAATCCATTTTCATTCCTACCCTGCCATACAACTTTTGACTTAAAAACCTGAGGTTGCGTACCAGTGATTGTGTTATACGCCAACTTTATCACTTTGAAATTCTCAGCATACAATTGAGACGCAAACAGAAAACACAAAACCATTACCAGTGTTGGTAAAATGCCCGCGTTTCGCCTGTTTTTCAAATTAAGCCTCCCTCAAATTTTATATATCCCTATAAAATACACGGGCCTTTTTTGAACATAGTTCTGTCAATATGTCAAATCTTTTTTTAATTTCAGCCGACTGGAAAATATAACAACTCTTTAAGTCTGCTGTCGTTATGTGGCGAGTTTAGCTATGTTGTGATGAAATCGCAGTGTGTGTTTTACACACCATTTATCGCAGTATGTTTAATGAATGTTTATACTATTATTCATGTTTATCGCCGTATCCAATATTGTTTGGCGTATAGAATACACACTACTTTCCTTTTAAGATTTGCGCCAAAATAACTTTACAGAATTGGTGCTTAGTTTTAACTCTGTTATCTGAAAATTATATAGTTTTTATTCGCAAATGCATGCATGACTGCACATCCTTGTATTTTACCTTCAAGCTGCCAACCTTCAACCTCCTCCGTTATGCGCTTGAAATAAAAAGATTGCTCAATACTGCATAATTAGCTATAATTTTTAAAAATTTTGTATAAGGTACTCTCCATTGTCAAGACAGAAAACAAGGTGTTTCCGGATGCTAAAAAGCGTATCGGGGATAACGTATCCGCTGTTTACTCATGATTATTGATAACGATGGTTTAATGAAGATAAACAAGTTAATTAATAAGACACCATGGCTTTTGATTGCAGGGATATGTTTTTTGTGTTTAAGGCCTGCTTCGGTGTTTTCGGATCAGATCATTATTGACAGCGGCGATCAGTTTAATTTTGCTTATAACTGTATGGAAAAGGGTGAATATAGCAGGGCCATTGGGGAATTCGAAAGATTCATCTATTTTTTCCCTGAAAATTCAAGGCTGGATGCAGCTCACTTTCTTATCGGAATATGTTATCTAAAGAACAAACACTATGAAGACGCAAGAAATACTTTTTTTATGATTATCCAATCAGAATATGGCGTTCAAATCAAAGGAAAGGCTCTTTTTATGATTGCTGAATCCTATTATCAACAAGGAGTTTTAAAGGAAGCAGAATATTATTTTACAAAGGTTATTAAAAAATACCCTGTTAATGAGCTAAGGAATGCCGCCCTTTATCGCCTCGGATGGACAAGAATGCAGGAAGATAAATGGCAGGAAGCGACTGAAATTTTCAGCATGGTAAAAAAAGACAGCCTTTTTTATGGCAGTTCCATTGAACTGGCGGAACAGGGGCTGAAGGGTAAAACACTATCTTGTAAAAGTCCCGCAGCGGCTGGATCGCTTGCGGCCGTTTTACCGGGACTGGGCCATGTTTATGTATCACGTTACCAGGACGCTGCGGTAGCATTTCTCGTAAATGGGCTGTTTCTATGGGCAATAATAGAGTCATTTAATAATGACCATGAGATTCTGGGCGGTGCTCTTTGTCTACTGGAGCTGGGATGGTATAGCGGAAATATATACAGTGCGGTAAACTCTGCGCATAAGTACAATCGTAAGGTGCAAAATGATTTTAGAAAAGGTTTGAAAGATCGCCTGAATCTTCGTTTATTTACAGAAGGCGGAAATAATGTCGGTTTATCTCTGCAATTTACATTTTAAGTCATCATTCACAGATTTGCGATTTTATCTGAAGGGTCGAATCCATGTAAGGGATATGGAAAAAATGACTTACCCGTCTTCAGGCCAACTTCGTTCATCACGATTGAGAAAAATATTCAACGTAGTCCTGCTATGCCTGCGGTTTTTATCAATCGAGATGATCGAACCCTAAAGCTGAGCGCAATACTACGTAAATTCTTTATTTCCAAATCCCTAAAAGCAAAAGATAACCCTGTTTAATCAGGGCACTATAATAGTGCCTGAACGAAAAGTCCGTTCAGACACTATTTTGAATGTTTAATTTTAAATATTGAATCGAGAAAAGGAACAACTTCAATCTGTTAATCATTTTTCATCTATTAATCATTCCAACCCTGCGATGGAAAAAATAAGTTTCAGGGTTTTTGTTCAGACACTGTTTATGCATAACAGTTTGGAATATAATAACATTTATTAACCTTAAACCCTGAACGGTTACGATTCGTGGTAGGTCGGCGTACCCATTTCTTCAAAGGAAAAATTATAAAAAACATTATGTCCATTATAATCCAACACTCGTAAATCGTCCGTTTGATCAAGATCGCCCATAATAACATTAAATTGATTCCCATATTTTTCCTTAACCTTCTCGATATCAATTTCGTAAGAAACGAATTTTTTAATTCCTTTGTTGCTCATCTTTTTGATAAGATTCGGGTTTGTTATTGTTTCATAAGAAGTGAGGATAAGTATCGGCCCTGTACCTGTAAAAACAATGCTTGCTTTCATTGCGTTGCCTCCTTTTGTTGTATGAACTTTACCGAATTGGCATGAAAACACCTAACTGTAAAAGATTACATCATAAAAACAATAAACAAGTCAATTAAAAATAATGTCACAGTTCACAGGTTCAGGAGTTCATTCTTATCTCCGGACTGCATTTAGAATGCGTATTTACCAAGAGAGGTCAGTATGAAGAATAAAATTGGATATATTATATTTTGTCTCATAAGTAATATCGGAAGTAAAACGGCCTTAACAGGCATTAATATTGCCGATCAGTTTCGTAACGATGAAAAAACTGATGAGGCGACGATTAGAAATTTGAATGCTGCCTTCCTGATCTCCTTATGCGGCACGATCCACCCTCAATACTTAAGGGCTTTGAATTACATTGAGAAACTTGAAAAGGATTCTGAGTGGAAAGAAACAGCTCAATTTTATCTTAACGGTCTGTACCTTATTTATGATGAAATTGAAAAGAGAGCTGTTCATGACAGCAGCTTTACGGAAAACCTGGAGCAATTATATGTTCGGTTAAAAGAGAACGAAAACACCTCAAAAAATGATGAGATTATTAACCGGGTCTGGCAGTTTTTTTTCCCTGAAGGCGTATCTATTTTTAACAACAGGCTGGAAAAGATTGAATTACTTCGCAGGAAAAGAAGAATACGAATTACGAGACTAAATCCCCTGCCTGTACTGGAGCCGGCAAAAGAAATCCTTTTCACTTCAAATGTCCTGTTGACTGTTCCCCCGACAGGCATGAATCTTTCAGATTTATTCCTGCCTCAGCGTCTTAAAGAACAAATTATCAATGTAATGAATGAACCTCAGCTCTTTTGGTATGACCATCCTGTTCCGGTTGGTATGGGCGCAGAAAAAAATGAGATGGTTCACGGATTAAAGGAATTAGACCAGGCCGTTGAGTTTGAAAAGGAACATGGGACAGTCGATGATAAGACAAAAGTCCATTGTCTTCTCTCTGTTTCCGTTACACACAAAGGACTTCAGGGTATGGCAAAGGACTATCTTAAACATCTTTTTGAGAAATCTATTGAGTTGCGGCATCTCCATGTCTATGCCATTACCGAATATGATACCTCAAGGTTTGTAGATCAAGTTCTTATGCCTGCGGCAAGACATTATCTTGGCCGGGATGATGAGAATCTATTGCATAGGATAATAGGTGTGGATGGCAGGTATGGCAGGCATTATAGTTTTCTTAAAGCGATCTCTGCCTTCTGGCATGTCTTTCTTGACCCGAATATCAGGGCCACATTCAAGATAGACCTGGACCAGGCCTTCCCCCAGGCTGCCCTTATAAGAGAGAGCGGAGTATCGGCTTTTGAACATTTTAAAACTCCCATCTGGGGAGCGGAAGGAGTGGATGAAGATGAGCAAAAAGTGGAATTGGGTATGATAGCAGGGGCGCTTGTCAATCAGGAAGACGTAGAAGATTCTATTTTTACACCGGATGTGCTTTTTCCCGATGATAATATTAAAGGAGATGAATGGATTTTTTTCAGCCCTTTGCCTCAAGCCCTTTCCACAGAGGCCGAAATGATGAGCAGGTATGGTGAGGGTTCTCTGAAAAACAGAGATATTTGTATCCAGCGTATCCATGTAACAGGCGGTACTTCCGGTATTCTTGTTGACAGCCTCAGAAAACACAGACCTTTTACTCCGAGCTTTATAGGGAGGGCCGAAGATCAGGCTTACCTTTTATCCGTTTTATTTAAGGGAGATGGGGGCAAATTAAGATATGTCCATAAAGATGGATTGATTATGCGTCACGACAAGAAATCTTTTGCAGGTGAAGCGATCGAGGCTGCCTACACAGGCAAATTGATTGCTGACTATGTGCGTATTCTCCTGTTTTCTTATTATGTTAAAGGTCTTCCCTGGCCCGTCGAAAAAATAAAAAAAACCATTGATCCTTTTACAGGATGTTTTGTATCCTATATCCCCTTTACGCTGGTTTACCTTCGATTGGCCTTGAAGGGAGCCTCTTTATTCAAAGAAAAAAGAAAAACAGATGGTTTTGATTTGTTGAAACTGGGCGCAAAAAGGTTAAATGGAACCATCGACAAATTACAAAAGAGTTCGAACCTTTTTAAAGACAAATTTTGGGAAGAGAAGAAATCATGGGATATATTTTATGACCTGCTTGATCGGGCAGAAAAAGGCTTAAAAGAGAAAGACCGATTTGCCGTGGAACTGAAGAAAAGGGCGGCAGACATAATGCATGAATGTAAGCTCAATATATAAGGTTACAGGCTGCCAGTTTAAAGAGGGACAGTTTCCGTTTTTTGACGGATTCGGTGCGCTTAATCCACCCTGCAAAGTTCAGTAGGCAGCCGACGTAGGGTGGAGATTAAGGAGCGTAAACGACGAATCCGCCAAAGCAACTGTTTCGGCGCTTCCGGTTTCAGCGAACGCGGTAATGACTGCCATCTTTGAGACCTTACTATCGATGACGGGACATCAGTTAAATGAAGGCACACTTTTGGGGAACAAGGGGATCTATTCCGACCCCCGGAAAAGATACTATAATTTACGGGGGAAATACCGCCTGCCTTGAGATAACCTTAAACAGCGGCAAAAAAATAATCATAGACGCAGGTACCGGCATCCGATCCCTTGGTGACAAGCTTATTTCTCTTGAAGACAGAGTTGATATTCTTCTCTTAATAACCCACATACACTGGGACCATGTGCTGGGATTCCCTTTTTTCGCCCCGCTCTATAAACCTTCAACAAGGATAGCTATCGACGGTTTCACCAATTGCATGAAAGGCTTGCGCACTCCGTTTGATAACAATCTGGGCGACGGTTTTTTTCCTGTTAAATTTGATGAACTTAAGGCCGAAATACAGTATCTGAACATTATAAACCACGAACCCCTCAGAATTGATGGCGTCATCATTGAGAGTATTCCAATTCAACATCCTCAGGGTGGACTCGGGTTCCGCTTTCGTGAAGGGGGAAAGAGCCTTATCTTCTTGACGGACAATGAGCTTACTAATGATGTATTGGCCAAAAGGCATCCGGAAGATTATTTCAAATTCTGCAAAGATGCCGATATTTTGATCCATGATGCCCAGTATACACCAGAGGAAAAAGATGCCCGAAAGGGTTGGGGGCATTCGGATTACGCATCAGCGCTTGACCTTGCTATTAAGTCTCACGTAAAAAAATTGATTCTTTACCACCACGATCCGTCAAGAAAGGACACTGAAGTCTTGTCCATTACAAATCGCTGTCGAGAGCTCGCAAGAACCAATAAAACGGATATCGAGATTGATGCGGCAAAGGAAGGGAGCGGGTTGACTCTTTAATCTTATATGACTAAATCAAACGAAAAAGAACTGGTTCTTGTACTTGGAGGCTCAAGGAGCGGCAAGAGTACGTGGGCGCTTCGATACATAGAAGAACATTACAGCTCATATCTTTTTCTTGCGACTGCGGAAGCCCTGGATAAAGAGATGGAGGAAAGGGTACGGTTGCACAAGGAATCCCGCGACTCGAAATGGGAACTGATAGAAGAGCCCCTGGAGATTTCCGGAACATTAGATACCGACTGCGGACATGTTGATGCAGTTCTTATTGATTGTATGACTGTCTGGCTTAGTAATGTCCTGTTAAAACAGGGGGATAATCAGGTAAAACCTTATCAGGAGCGGTTCTTTAAGTCATTGTCAGGAAGGAAACAATCCATCGTTATTGTATCCAATGAAGTTGGCGCAGGAATCGTGCCAGAACATGCCTTAGGAAGAAAATATCGCGATCTTTCCGGAATACTGAACCAGAAGATAGCCGCATTAGCGGATAAAGTTATTTTTATAATAGCCGGATTACCTGTATGTATTAAAGGAGATATAAATCAAGGGGGTTTAAAAATTCAAAATAAAGGATGAATGTCCAACATCACTAAAAAAGGTTTTCAGGCAATTAGATGGCCTGCATGCGGTTCAAAAAAAATAAAATGACCAATAAAAAAGGGCCGAAAAAATTCAGGCCCTTTTTTTAAATGGAGCTGAGGGGGATCGAACCCCTGACCTCATGACTGCCAGTCATGCGCTCTCCCATCTGAGCTACAGCCCCTTTACTTAATCTTTATAATAATCCTTATAACAGAAGTAATTTATTTTTGTCAATAATGATATTGACTTTTTTCTTTGTTTTGATAATAATAATTATTTTTGTATGTGCCGAAGTGGTGAAACTGGTAGACGCGCTGGACTCAAAATCCAGTGGACTTTATGTCCGTGTCGGTTCAATTCCGACCTTCGGCACCAACTGAAACCGAGAAGAAACGGCTTAACCGTTCACAAGTTCAATAGTTCAGAGCTCAAAGTTAACAATATTCCAACTTTCACAGGATTTCTACCTGTGCGGTTAGCCGTTATCGATCAGCATTGATATGCAGGATGTAACATAATAGAAAATTTCAGGGTGCAATACAAAAAGATAATTGATAACAGGGTAAAATGGCATTTTTTGAAAGTCGAATATCGAACGGGGAGTTATGAATATCAAAGGTACAGGACAAATTTGATCTTAAGGAACGGCTAATTGAGTTTGTCGCACGTGTTATTCGAACGGCAGAGTTATTGCCAAAAAGAAAAAGAACAAGATTTCATAATTTGCAATTCCTCGTTCGGCATTCAACATTAAATCAGCATGTTAAATGAAAAGCATCCTTTATCTGAAAAATGTCTTTTTTTTTGTATTGCACACGAATTTAATTAATAGGTCAAAAAGCTGACTGCACAGTACGCTGAATTTTGGCAATGTTAATGCCCGATATTATTTCATCCGGATTTGTTTTTCATACACGCCTGCCGAAATGACACCGTAATAATATCATTTGGTAAATACTCATAAATCAAATCAACGGTAACCCTGCTTCCGGCCTGTGCGGTAGCCAAAGAGTTCCCATCCTCATCTGTTATTGCAAGGATTTTATCCCGGCTTACCGGCCCTGTTTTACTAATAATTTCTATGGGACAATCTTTGATAATCTTATTTCTAACTTCAATTTCCACTTTTTTTCTGCTTTTTATTTTCAGCACTTTTCCCAAAAAACCATTTTCTTCTACAGGTGTGGATCCATTATACTCAGGAATAGTCTGAACAGAATCTTCAAGGTAAAATCCTGAGCTGTAACCCCTGTTGTTTATTCCTGCCAGATTTTTGATCCATTCTTTTTTTACAACAAAATTATCAGGATCATCATAATATGAATCTATTGCATCCCTGTAAGTTTTTACTGTGGCCGCGAGATAAAAAATCCCTTTCATTCGTCCTTCAATCTTCAAAGAGTTTATGTTTGAAGCTATCATTTCCGGTATATGTTCAATCATGCAAAGGTCTTTTGAATTCATTATATAAGAACCTTTATCATCTTCATAAACAGGCATATATTCTCCCGGCCTTAATTCTTCAACAAGGTGGTATTTCCATCTGCAAGGGTGGGCGCACATGCCATGGTTGCTGTCGCGGCTGGTCATAAAACTGCTTAAAAGGCAGCGTCCTGAATAAGATATACACATTGATCCGTGGACAAAAGCCTCTATTTCCATATCCGACACCCGGCCAAATTCTTTTATCTCTTTTAACGATAATTCCCTCGCGGCGTTTATTCTCTTTACGCCGAAGTTCTTCCAGAACAGAATGCTTTTGTAATTTGTTGTATTAGCCTGGGTGCTGAGATGTAAAGGAATATTCGGTATTATATTTTTTGCTTCCATAATTATGCCCGGATCCGCCACAATTACAGCATCAGGTTTTATTTCCCCTAAAAATTTAAGATAATTCTCAATATTATCCTGCTCAGAATTTCTGGAATATATATTGCAAGCCACGTAGACCTTTACCCCCTTTTCATGGGCAAATTTTACGGCCTTGTCAAGCTCATCATGTGTGAAATTACCGGAAAAATTTCTTAAACTATATTCTTTATCAGCAAGGTAAACAGCATCCGCACCGTAGTGTATTGCGATTTCAAGCTTTTCATAATTGCCTGCCGGTGCAAGAAGCTCTGTTTTATTAATTTTTTTATTCATTATTTGCCTCGGTCTGTCTTGCTTCAGATGTTGTTGGAGTTTTCTGCAATATATGTTAAATATAACATGGAAAGAAGCAAAACACCATGTATATCAGGAAGAGAAACAGGAGTTATTTGAATGGCTAATAAATATTTATGTATTCATGGTCATTTTTATCAGCCGCCGAGAGAAAATCCCTGGTTGGATGCAATAGAATATCAGGAGTCGGCAAGTCCGTATCATGATTGGAATGAGCGGGTTACCCGTGAATGTTATGGCCCCAATACCAGGGCTCGTGTGCATGGGGATAAGGGCCTAATCCTGAAACTTGTTAATAATTATGAGTATATGAGTTTCAATTTCGGCGCTACCCTGTTCTCCTGGCTTAAGAAGACTCATCCATGGATATACAACGAGATTCTAACCGCGGATCGCAAAAGTATTGCCCGGTATAATGGTCATGGTAATGCCATTGCTCAGGTCTATAATCATATAATAATGCCGCTTGCCAACCGGCGGGACAGGTTAACCCAAATACGCTGGGGGCTGGCCGATTTTAAAGATCGTTTTGGCCGCCAGGCCGAGGGTATGTGGTTGGCCGAGACCGCTGTTGACACCGAAACACTGGATCTGATGGCCATCGAAGGGGTGAAATTTACTATCCTTTCTCCCACACAGGCCCGAATGGTTCGTTCCATAGATGCCGGGAGAAAGAAAAAATCATGGCAGGATGTTTCAGGAGAAAGGATCGATCCGACCAGGCCCTACCGGGTCGTGCTTGACAGGTCCAGGAATCGTTTTATAGATGTTTTTTTCTATGACGGGCCTTTATCGAGGGCCGTGGCTTATGAAAAGATGCTTTCATCCGGCGAGAAATTTCTCGGACGGATAGAACAGGCCTTTGGTGAGCATCATGACGGCCCAAAATTAGTAAATGTGGCAACTGACGGGGAGTCATACGGGCACCACTTCAAGTTTGGTGACCTGGCATTGTCGTGGCTCTTCCAGCGCCTTGATGAGAATGGAGGGATCCGGCTTACAAATTATGGGGCTTTTCTTGAGAGTTCTCCCCCTGAATATGAGGTGAAAATTATTGAGAACAGCTCCTGGAGTTGCGCGCATGGGGTTGAACGATGGAGATCTGATTGCGGGTGCAGCATTAATCAAAATCCTGACTGGAACCAGGCCTGGAGAACCCCGTTGAGGGATGGCTTAAACCGGCTTGCCTGCGAGCTTGCGGCCATTTTTGAAGAGAATGGAGCACGCTTCCTTAAATCACCCTGGGATGCGCGTGACGACTACATAAAGGTCATGCTTCATCCAACAGCAACAGAGCGTGATTCTTTTTTGGAACGTAATGCCGTCCGCCGTCTTAACGAGAAGGAAAAGCTAAAAGTTTTTCAGCTTCTTGAGTCCCAGCGAATGGCGCTTTTTATGTTTACGAGTTGTGGCTGGTTTTTTGATGATATTTCCGGTCTTGAAGCCGTACAGGTGCTGAGATATGCATTCCGGGCCATTGACCTAATCGGAAAACGGGTGGGAAAAGACCTCGAAGCAGGGCTTATGGACTACCTCAAAGAGGCAAAGAGCAACATTCCTGATTACGGGGATGGCGCCCGGATTTATAAGAGAATGGTAAAACCGTCAAGGATAGGCGCTTCACGTGCCGCTGCCCAATATGTCCTCCCTTTAATGGTGGAGGAAGCCCCTTTAGATTGTCTTTTTTCCGGAATGGTCAGGCCTGTTCATTTGTTCAACATGGTTGGAGATAACATGCATGCAATCCTGGGAGAGGTAAAAATAACCGAAACCGGGATTGGCAGGGAGTTCAAGCGTGTGTTTGCGGGATTGCGTACGAATGAAAAGGAGATGCACTGTCTCGTAGCCAAGAACATACATGATATTGACCTCAAAAGTTTAACCGGAGTGGAAAATCCTGCATTGACAGCGGAGAACTGGAAAAGGATCGAGGAGTCATTCCGTCAACATTGTCAATCAGTTAAAATGTATGGTTTCAAGGACCTTCTTCCTGATACAAGAAAATGTCTTGTGCAGGGGCTGGGAAGCATTATCAACAGAAGTTTCAAGGATTCCATCCGTAAACATGATGAAGCCGTAAATGATCTGATATTATTAATCAGGGAGACGGGCGAGCAAATCCCTGAGGCGCTTCAGGGGATACTTCATCTTATAATTGCCGACAGGCTGGGCATGCTTTTGTCATCAAAAAGAGAAGAGCAGGTCATTGACTGGTCAAGTGTGCGGTGCCTGACCGGTCGGGCAGGGGATATAATAATAGATGACCCTTTCATAAGACAACAGTCCCATGATTTCGTTAGAAGCCGGATGGAAAATCTGGCATTATTTCCAGGGGAAGTTCCTGTTAAAAATATCATCAATTTCCTGGACCTTGCAGAAGAACTGAAAATCGGTCTGGACCTCTGGGAGTGCCAGAATATGTTTTATGACCTTTACTTACACTCTGATTATATGAAACAACCCGGGCAGGAACGTTATGTCTGGTTTCATCAACTTGGACGCAGGCTGGGCTTTCTTCTAAATAAAGACGCTTAAAGGGGGGGGAGCTGGTTAGCGCCTGGACTAAAACTGCTAATTTTCCCAATTTCTGCGTCAACCCCGGATTTTAGGGCCGAGGACGGAATGATTTTCCCAGTCAGGCGCAAAGATGCCCTGAAACTGCGATGCATAGTTTGGGAAGTTAATTTGTCCCCGTTCCTTAATCCTCAAAATACTGTAATTGTTCACAGGTTCCGGGTTCAACCGTTCAGGGTTAAGGACAAAGAAGATATTGAAAACCGATATTTTCGTTACAAATGCTTATTTTTCCTAATAATTGCTGATTTGACTCCAAATTCAGTATTTGAGCTACCAATGATGACCCTCTTCCAGTAAATACGTATTTGGAATGCAGTCCATGGATAAAGATGGAACCTTCTACCTTTGAACCCGCGAGCCCTTACTTTTTTAAGTTGAATTTGTAATCACGATAATTTAGTATAATAAATTGCCGGAGGCGTAAATTTACGGGAACGCCGGGCATCGGAAACGATGCAGAATGCTTTAGGTAACATCTGTGTTTGGCAAAATCAACGGGCAGGATCATGAATCATTTCATTTATAATATTGCTAATGAAGAGATATTCAGGGAAGGGCAGATAATTTTCAGAGAGGGCAGTTCAGGTGACTGGATCTATGTGGTTATAGATGGTTGCGTTGAGATGTCAAAAGAAATTCAAGGAAAGAAACATGTAATAGGGATATTACGATCCGGCGGCCTGCTCGGCGAGCTGGAGTTCTTTGGAAAATTCAGGAGGACGGTTACGGCCATGGCCCTGGAAAAATCCACCCTCGGCATAATTGACAGGGGATTCCTTGAAAAAGAATTTAATCAACTTTCCGGGCAATTCAGGAATATTATTGAAACCATAACCATCGGATCAAGAAATATGCTCAACAGGGCGTTTGCTCCCGGAAAGCGCACGGAACCGAGGCCGGTTAAGGCCCTCACTCTGAAGTTTAAAGACCGGCAGACCTTTTTAAAGGCATACACAGGCAATTCAAGTTCAGGAGGCCTTTTTATACAAACGGAAAAACTTTTACCCTCCGGACACAATTTTCCTTTGAACTTGCAGCTTCCCGGTGTGCCGGGGCCTCTTTTGATTAAATGTAAAGTGGCCTGGTTTAGGAAGCCTGAAGATTGTGGGACAGGTCAACTCCCTGGAATGGGAGTCAAATTCACAAAAATATCAAAAAAAGATTACCAGATACTGAAGGAATTTATTTCTAAATTATAGGTAAGGGGTACGAACTTACGGGAATTATAGATTGAAAACCGGAGTAAACATTCAGTTTCAGAGGGTTCAAACTTTGGAAGGCAATCATTAACAGGAAACCTTGAACCGGGTATGTTTACGGTCTTAACAATATTATGTAGACGAATAAAAAAGGAGAACAGGAATATGCCATCCAAGAGCAAAGTGGCAAGAGAAGAACAGAGCATCTATTGGAAAAATAAGTTGGACCAACGTTTGTTTGTATTGTCTGAGAAGGGTATTGAACCAAAGAAAATTGCAGTTGATACTGCTGTCAGGAAGATTCGGGCCAAGTTGAGAGACACAGAGGGGAGACTTAGAGTTATCAGCAGCATGGAGAAGAAGGTGGAGGAAATGGCAGAGATCAAGGCTCAGAAGCTTGCCGCGCCTAAAAATACAAAGTCCGGTAAAAAGAAAGGGGAGGAAAATGCCCCTGAAATGAGTAAAGGCCGTCAGAAAAAAAAGAAAAAGAAGAAGGATTAGGGACGAGGACGAAATAATCATGCCTATCCGGTTGTTGCCCATTGAACAGCCTAACTTATTGTTATTGTTGTTAATATCCATTTGGGTTTGTGTTGTTCAAGATTCGTAATTTTTTAATGGATTATAGAGGTTTTTGCCAAATATTTGTGCGTTAACCGGATAGGCATGGAAATAACGTCTCCAGGGAGGAGCACAGATTCAGGAAAGTTAATTTGGCATCCTTCATTTATTGGAACTAAAAATTGTAAATTGCAGAAGAGGCTTGTAACCTCTTAAATCAGCGGCAGGATGTCGCTGCCACTTTTCTGCCAGGTGTAAAGTAAAAATGAAGGATGCCGTTAAATTATCCTCGTTCCTCAACATAAGGAGGGGTTTTTTATGGCAGGTTTAATCAATATCATAAAGGGAAGGCGGAGTATCCGTAAATATGAGGATAGGGATGTATCCGATAAACTTGTAACCCAGGTACTTGAGTCTGTCCGTTGGTCCCCTTCATGGGCTAATTGCCAGTGCTGGGAAGTTATTGTTGTGAGAGACCATGCCAAAAAGGAGGGCCTGCAGGAGACCCTTACCAAGACCAACCCGGCAAGGAAGGCAATTGTCATGGCGCCTGTTATCCTTGTAATTTGCGGGAAACTGAAGATTTCCGGATATTACAGTGACAAGATTACAACAAAATTTGGGGACTGGTTTATGTTCGACCTCGGTATTTCAGCTCAGAGTATATGTTTGACTGCCCATGAGCTGGGATTAGGGACGGTAATTGTGGGGCTTTTTGACCATGACAGGGCCAGGGAGGTTCTTGCAGTTCCTGATGGATACGAACTTGTAACCATGATTCCAATGGGCTATCCGGCCAGGATATCATCCGCTCCAAAAAGACGCGAGATAAGCGAATTCACCCATTATGAAGACTTTTGACCTCTGTGCTTGAGTTCTATCCACTTTCTGCTGGGAACCTGACCCAAATCCATGCGTCTGCTTGTGGGAGTTATTTCGTCCACGTTCCTTATAAGGACCTCGGGAATCATAGATAGAATAGGCTGCCAAAATGTAAGGCGGGACAGTTGCTTTGGTGGATTCGTTGCTTACGCTCCTTAATCCACACTACGTCGGCTTCCAACGTAACTTTGCAGGATTGCAGAAGAGGCTTGTAGCCTCTTAAATCAGCGGCAGGATGCCGTTGCCACTTTTCTGCCAGGTGTAAAGTAAAAATGAAGGATGCCCAAAAGATTGATTAAAAAACATATACTGCATAGTGGTCTGTCATTTCAGGGCAGGTACAGGGGCCTGCTCCTGCTACCCCGCCATAGGGGCAACCCCCTGTGGTTACCCATTAAAGAAACATTACCGATTGAAGTTGGTTCCTCACCTGTTTAAAAGAAAAGTGTCCAAAAGATTACGCTTAAAATGCCATTCTTTCCGAGATCTGTTATAATGGAAAAGGTGACACTCCGGTTATTTGATTGCTGATGCAATCTTGTCTGCCGTTTTTTTGATTTCTTTTAAATCCCCCTGTCTAAGTTCCCATCCGGTAATGGGAAGAGGCGGTTTTCCGCTTATCCTTGGTATTAAGTGCAGGTGATAATGCATAACAACCTGGTTTACACCACGGCCGTTTAATTGAACGCAGGCAACCCCGGTTGGATCTAAGACCCTCATAGCCTGAATGATTTTTTTGGAAGCAAGTTGAACCGCCGCAAGGTCTTCTCCCTGTATTTCCCAAAGGTCTTTGGCATGCCTCTTTGGAATCACGAGAGTATGACCTGTAGAGACCGGGTTTATATCCTCAAAAGCCAGCACCCTTTCATCTTCATAAACCTTAAAACATGGAATTTCGCCCTTGATGATCTTACAAAAAATGCACTCTTCCATACGCTATCCTCCTAAAAAATACTGTTTGCTCTCGTTCCTGCGCTCTGCGTGGGAATGTTTTTTCATTCTCGTCCCTTAATCCACTCTGCAAATTTACTTTGCTATCTTCAACCTTAGTGGATTAAGGAGCGTAAGCAGCAAACCCACCAAAGCAGCTTTGTTTCGGCCTGTTCGGGGAACAGGCCCTACTGTAATGCACGTTCCCCGAGCGCAGCTTGTAACCGTGAACGGTTGTGGACAACATCCTCTATGAGGTCTTTTAAAGGAGAGAGGGAAGTGTCATTTACCCTGATAAGGAGCTCTTGAAGAGTCTGTAATGCTTTTGGAATATAATCACTAAAGTAGCGTTTGTTTTTTATTAAAGTTAAAAATGAAAAGGCGCCGATGATCTGGAGGTTTCTCTGAATTGCAAGGTACGGAAAATATCTTTTAAAAGAATCACTCCATTTATCATCATACCCTTTGATTATTAACAGATAGTAATTAAATAATTCATCTTTTCGCCTGCTTGATAAACTTGAATATGGATCAATCAGAAGGGATGCCAGGTCATAGCCGGGAGGACCAAGTCTTCCATCCTGCCAGTCAATGATTCCGATATCGCCATCCAGAATCATAATATTTCTTGACTGAAAGTCCCGGTGAAGAAAATAGCGGGAATCCATCTTTGAAGCTATTTCGGCGAGATGATTAAACGGAGAGTCAAGTTCAGGCCATTTCTTTTTTAGTTCAAGAAAGTTGCAAAGAAAAGCGTCCCTGAAATAATCGGATTCGTATTTACGCATGACGGTGCGGTCATACCTTTCTGTCTGGCAGCACCATTCCGGTTTAAAATCCTTTGCGCCACAGACCTGGAGTTTGACGAGCTCTTCTATTACTTTTTTATAAATGGGGATAGGGTCATTTATCTCTGAGATATATTCCTGAAGACTATGACCCATGTACTCCATAATAAACCATCCATGCTCGAGATCATAGCAGTATATCTCGGGGATTGGAATACCTTTTTTGCGAAGATGCTTCCCAATCATTAAATAGGCAAGGTTTTCCCGGTTTAATAATTCATCAAGAGGAGGATTTTCCATTGTGATATAACCTTTTCCATGGTTATATGGGGTGAGCTTCCAAAAAATTCTTGTCGAACCATCACCCTTAAGCCTGCTGATATTTATATCATCAATCTCTAATCCTCTGTCCCTTAAAAACATTTGGATAAATTCGGATAGACCTGTAAGCATAACAAACAGAACCTGCCAAAAAGAGTGTTTGCTAACGTTTAGGGCTTGCGCAAAAATAACTTAACATTTTGGTATCTCATCTCCAGGTCATTTTCGGCAGATTTCAAAGAGCAAAAACCTTGAAACAGTTCACTATTACTGCACCTTTTGCTCTTCAAAATCTACCGAACCTAACCTAAACCGGCTACCAACTTAAAGCGGGACACTTTTCTCTTTTTGGTGGATTCGCTTCGCTTAATCCACCCTACAAAGTTCAGTTGGTTGCCGACGCAGGGTGGATTAAGGAGCGTAAGCGACTAATCCACCAAAGCAACTATCTTCTGCCTTTGAACCCGTGAACGGTTACATTATTTCCTTCCAGTTCCCTGCGTTATCAGAATATCTCATTATCAAGATCTCTGCATACTTCTTTATTCATTAAAACGATACTGTCAACAATTTTCACTCCCTTTTTCACTGTTACACCTTCCCACAGGATTGATCTCCTGATCTCCACGTCTTCCTCTAAACATGCTTTTTCACCGATGACAGCCCATTCATGCAACCCGGCGGAACTATGAATATGACTGTCATAATGCACATTAAAAGGATTTCCATGAAGCATCTCTTTATTTGCAAGGATGTAGTTTTTTATTGTGCCGATATCCCTCCAATAATGTCCCTTTACTACATATGCTCCAATAAGCTTACCCCTTTGGATTAACTCCCTGTAACAATCTATGATGTTTGAAAATACGCCTTTCTTTATATAGTCCGGAAGAGATGGTTCGATGATATGGATGCCTGTAAATGCAAACCTGCCCGGCTCGCTTTTATCTGAAATGTCTGTGATGATAGAATGACTGTTGATTTTTATCTGATTAAATCGACTGTAATCATGGAGTACCAGCGTGGCAAGGTTTCCTGAAGACAGGTGGGCTTCATACGCCATTTGAAGATTGAGATTTGTAAGGATGTCCCCGTTTATGACAATAAACGGGGCATTATTCCAAAAATACTCATTATTTTTAATGCCGCCTCCGGTGCCAAGGATCTCGGGTTCTACGGTGACGTCTATATGAATTCCAAACGGCCTTCCGCTATCGAGGTATTCTGTAATCTGATTATAATGATGATGAGCATTTACCACAATACTTGTTATACCATGCGACTTGAGGTATTCAATTATGCGGTAAATTACAGGCCTGTTTACCACGGGCATGAGGGTTTTTGGCCTGTTAAGGGTAAGAGGCCTTAATCTTGTTCCAAGGCCGGCAGCAAGGATCATCGCTTTCATCGAGACACCAATAAAATGGACAGGTTAAAAACAGCTTTTTTTGACGGCGGTAACTTTCACAAAAAGTGAAAGTGATATGTACCAATATGAAGACCGTTCATGGCAGGTCCGGCATCGCCATATAAACATTGTGTTTATCGTACAACTATTCTTTGTAAACTGTGAATGGTTAGGCATCCTTCATTTTGAGGTAAAAGTAGTTGACACTTTTACTGGAACCTAAATCCTGCAAGCGTCGAGTTTGCCGAAGACCTGCCTGCTGCAGGCAGGTGCAAGGCGGCAAGGACGCAGACGTACTACGATAC
>JAGGXA010000225.1 GCA_021163285.1 Deltaproteobacteria bacterium
ATATAACATATGGTAATATAAGAATAAATTTAATTGAAATATTAGTTAATGATTTTAAGGGTGTATTATTTAGAAAGTATTAAAAGAAAAAAAATTAAATTTATCTATAAATCGGAAATACAGGCTAATGGACAAAATTAAAATTATGTTACTGGCCGGAGGCTGGTCAAGAGAGAGGGATGTTTCACTTAAAAGCGGAATAACTGTTTATAATGCCCTTGATAAAACGAAATATGAAATTACCATGTTTGATCCGGGTAAAGGACTCAGGGTTTTGGCGGAAGCAAAAAACAAGATTGATCTTGTCTTTAATCTGCTTCATGGGAAATCAGGTGAGGATGGTTCTATTCAGGGATTTCTTAATATTCTTGGGATTAAATTTATTGGTTCTGATGTGCTTTCAAGCGCCATGACTTTTAATAAAAGGGTAACAAAGGATATTTATAAAAGCGTTGGATTAACTGTTTGCAAAGATATAACTCTTAAACAGAATGAAAATTTCTCTATTAATGAAATAAAAGAAAACCTCGGCCCTGTTTTAATGGTTAAACCTGTGTCTGAAGGTTCAAGTTTCGGGATATCCATTTGTCGCACAAATAAAGAATTAAAAAAAGGAATTGAAAAAGCCTTTCAATATGACAATGAAGTGATCATAGAAGAATATATTGAGGGGCAGGAGATAAGTTGCTGTGTCCTGGGAAATATGGATCTTAATGTGCTGCCATTAGTTGAAGTTGTGCCGGGCGATCAGTACGGTTTTTTTGATTATAATGCAAAATATATTAAAGGAGCAATTAGAGAGATCTGCCCTGCCCCTCTTTCCCCTCATATTACGGATAAAGCCGGTTTATGTGCGAAAAAGGCGCATGATGCCTTAAGGTGCAGCGTTTGGAGCAGAACGGACATGATTATTAAGGAAGAAAAGGTTTACATGCTTGAGACAAATACAATCCCCGGCATGACGGAAAACAGTCTTTTTCCCCTTGCAGCCAGGAAAGCAGGGATCTCCATTAAAGAATTGCTTGATAGATTGATTTTATACTCTTTGGAATAACAGATAACGGCGTTTGGAGTCTTTGTATTATGATGAGATACAACTTGTCAGGAATCGGTAACGGAATGGGTGTTGGATGGTTTTCGTGTATACCGGAAAACGAATTGGATTTTGAAGCGGGGATTAAATATATTAAGGATTGTCCTTTTGACCAGTTTATGCACAGGCGCCTCCTTGATCTGGCCGGAAAGTATGAACCTGAAAGTTTGAGAACATTTATTCATGAAGTAAAAGAGGGCGATTTCACGCTCCTTGCCTTGATCTATGAAGCATGTATTATGAACACAAAATTCCATGACCTGAAAGGAGAATTTTCCAACATTAATATTAAAGAACTTTCTCAATACACTCCTCTTATTTATATTGACTGGTCGTCAACAGGGACTTTTTCTCAACATTTATACTGGCTCAGGCTGTTTTCAAAAAATATCAACCTCCTTAATGCTTTACCTCCTGAAGAGGAGCTTGAACTCCCAATTCCATTTGAACGGGATGCAATAGATGAATGGCAACAAAAGGTAATTACAATAAATGCTATCCATAAAAGAACCAAAGGAACAACAGGCAGGCCCTTTAATAAGGCGTTTAATAAACAGATAGGAAAAAAACTGGAGCAATTGGGAATTTTAAGCGGATGGGAGACGAGAACGGACGCAACTATCAGCCCCTTTGCCGTTGAAAGGCCGTGGAACCTGGATATTACATGTGATAACGGCAGGAATTGTTGGCGATTAACAGGTTCCCAAACAAGCTATGGTCGTGGTCTGAACATTCACCAGGCACGTATATCCTGTTTGATGGAGGCAGTTGAAAGGTATTCGGCGTTTGCTGATATTGGTTCAGGCAGGGCCTGCGGCTATAAAAAGGATTATTCTCTTATTAAGGCTCGATATGGAGATATGAAAAATAATGGTTTGAATGTCCTGGATCCCAATGAGCTGTGCCTTGAAGTTCCATACAAAAATCAAGAGCTCTACTGGATGGAAGGTGAAATGGTAGATAAAAGTGGTTCCAATGCGATTTATGTACCTGCCCAAATGGTCTTTCTTTTCTCAAATTTTGATGAGATCTGCTTGACAAGCGGTCTCTCTTCAAATGGACTGGCCGCAGGAAACAGCATTGAGGAGGCAAAATTAAGCAGTATTTTGGAGGTAATTGAAAGGGACGCGGAAAAGGTCGTACCATATTCCATGGAGCGTTTATTCCTCCTTGAGTCGGAAGACCGAAAGGTGGCAGATATTATTGGCGGATGCAAAGAAAAAGGAATTCAAATACAATTCCTTGATATTACGTCGGAGTTTGGCATTCCGTGTTATAAGGCCTTTATTCAGGGTCCGGGAGGTATCGTACTAAAAGGGTCGGCTGCAAATCTCGATGGGCGAAGAGCAGTCCTTTCAGCAATGACCGAGATCCCCTACCCTTATCCCTACTGGTTTGGTTCTATGCCGGCGCCTAAAAGTATTAAGACAATATCAGATGAAATGCTTCCCTGTTTTTCCACAGGTGTGTCATCAGATGATCTTGGTATAATCGAAAGGCTTATGATTATGAATGGTTATAAGCCGATATATGTGGATTTGACAAGAAAGAACCTTGATATACCTGTAGTTAAGACCCTTATTCCAGGCCTTGAAATAATGACGATATATGACAGGTTTACTCCGATAGGTCTTAGGCAGTTTGCTCATTACCTGAGGGCGGATAATGAGAGCATGTCCGGAAATTAACTGAGAAATTAGTCCTGAACGTATACTATAAAATAAAGAGGAATATACAGATGATAAACAATAACCTGAAAATAGGTTTTATCGGCGCTGGAAATATGGCTACCGCCCTTATAAAAGGGCTTGTTCAAAGCGGTACGTATAAAAAAAATCAACTATTTGCATCCGACATGAATAAACAGGCATTAAAGAACATATCAGACGGATTCGGTATTAAATGTTATCCTGTAAATACTGAGTTGGTACGTGAAGTCTCAGTTGTGGTGCTTTCCGTCAAACCCTCGAATATGAGGGAAGTCCTGGAAGATGTCAAAGCGGATATCAGGGAGGATCATCTGATTATCTCTATTGCGGCAGGGATCCCCATTAAAATGATCGAGAACATTATCGAAAAAGATATCCCCTTTATCCGGGCAATGCCGAATACGCCGGCCCTTGTATTAAAAGGTGTCAGCGCTCTTTCCGCCGGAAAGTATGCAGATCCCGGGCATATGGAAATTGCCGTGAAGATATTTGGTGCCGTAGGGGAAACAGTAGTGGTGGAAGAGACTTTGATGGATGCAGTGACCGCGCTTTCAGGAAGTGGTCCGGGATATATATTCAGGATTATGGAATGTATGGTGGATGCCGGTGTATCATCAGGTCTTGAAAAAGAGATGTCCCGTATTCTGATTATACAGACATTCTTAGGATCCGCTAACCTGGCAAAGGACTCGGATCTTTCCGTTTCAGGGTTACGGGAAATGGTGACTTCCCCTGGAGGTACTACAGAGGCCGGGCTTGCCGTGCTTGAGCGGATGGGACTGAAAGAAATGATATCAAAAACGGTTGAGGCTGCCTGTAAAAGGTCAGTTGAATTAGGCAGGATTCAATCATAAATGATTACGTAACCTTTCATCAGGGTTATTATAACCTAAAACCTGCAAGCGTCGAGTTTGCCGAAGACCTGCCTGCAGCAGGCAGGTGCAAGGCGGCAAGGGCGCAAACCTACTACGATACTTCAAGTCCTTGCCAACGCCGCAGATTCGGTAAAATCGGCGCTCCCGGAGGGTAAACTA
>JAGGXA010000157.1 GCA_021163285.1 Deltaproteobacteria bacterium
ATGCCCTTTTTCCCAAACTCTGCGTTATGCTCAAAAAATTATCCTCGAAATATCAACTATATGTCTGCGGTAATTTTTTGAGCAAGCCTTGATTTTGAAAAAAATTGCTATTATCGGACAGCCTCCTCAGGCTGTCCTGAAAGGGATAACCATACCAGCCTGGGGCAACGCCCAAGGAAAAAATTATATATTTCCCGGGAGCCCTGAAAGGGCGATACATAAAAATAAATATCATACCCTTTCAGCACTGATTGGTAATGGATTGTCAAAATCCCAGGACATTGCTCCGGGCTTGTATATATAGACATTTCAGGGCTGATAATATAATAACTTTTTCATATTGCACCCATCAATACCTAAGTTCCCGTAAGTTCGCACCGGATAAAAGCTGATGCTTAATTGCCCAACTATTGTACAACCTATTGATATTGAGGGAATAATAAAGTTTGTAACTATCTATATTATGGAGGGCTGTAATCAATATGTTGTTCGCAGTTTTGAATAATTAAAAGGCACAAATCAAACTAAAATCAAGCGTTTTAATGTAATTAGCGCATGAACGAAAACTATCTCTCATGTTGATAAAATAAAAATTTCCAGTTTCTTTTCTAAGCGAAAATTTAAAGCGATTAGCTTTTAGGCATTAGGTATTAGATCTGAAAATGTTCTATTTTACACTTAAAACTTCATTTAAATAAACAATAATACCTTAATACCTTGTTTTATTTTGATTAATAATGTTTTCGTTCAGGAACTAATTAATATATTTATGGAGCGGGCAACGGGCTTCGAACCCGCGACCCCAAGCTTGGGAAGCTTGTACTCTACCAACTGAGCTATGCCCGCCTGATACTTTAAACCAGTCTTATTACTTATATGGTATTTTCAAGGTATAGTCAAGATGATTTCGAGTTTTTTTGGCCTCGATTTTGCTAAAAAACTTGACATTCAACATGCTTATTTTATTATTAAGTTCATGTGCAGGTCTGATTTCCAGGATAATTAAATAATGAAATTCCGGCATCCTTCATTTTGAGGTAAAAGTAGTTGACACTTTTATTGGAACTAAAAATTGTAAATTTCAGAAGAGGCTTACAGCCTTTTAAATCAGCGGCAGGATGCCGCCGCCACTTTTCCGCGAGATGTAAAGTAAAAATGAAGGATGCCGGAATTTATTAAATTCTTTTCATCCCATTGTCAAGATTAATTTTCAGGATATGTAATTATCACATTTTTTCAAAACCATTTAAGCGCTTGAGAATGCGAAGTTCTTTTAATGCATTGATATTGCTGGCGTTGATTTATTCGTGACGTCATTCCGGCAAAAGCCGGAATCCGGTATAATTCCAAAAGCATAATAAAGCTGTGAATTTATTTTTGCGCGAACTCTGAGTAGCGCCCACCCAAAAATGGCTATTTCGGAATCTCGCGGGCTCGCTTACCTGCCCGATATCTGCGTTGCTCTAAAATCTTAATCCTCGAAATACTCAATATGTATTCCTGTGGTTAAAATCTTAGAACGCCTTGATCTCGAACAAACTATCCCATTTGTGGACGGACTCTAAGCAGTCCAATTGTAAGTAAAATAAATGAATTAATTTCGCTTGCTTAATTTCTGACACAGGAGAAAATTAAATTTATTGGAAGATGATTCGGAACACGGCTTTTTCGATTTTATCAAGTCATTGGTTAAGAAAAAGTCCCACCTTGACAATAGTAACGACCTGACTGAAGAGATACATGAACTAATGGATGAAGGACAGGCCAGGGGATTTATTAGCAATGAAGAATCCGATATGGTCTATGGTGTACTTGAATTAAAAGAGACCCAGGCCCATTCCATCATGATCCCCCGAACTGAGATTTCATCCGCGCCTGTCGACACCTCCCTTGGAGATATCATCAAACTGGTTACAGCTTGTGGTCATACAAGAATTGTAATATATGAGGACAACATTGATAAAATTCTGGGAATCCTTCATGCCAAAGACCTTCTCAAACTATGGGGAAAAGAACTCTCCTCAAAAATTCCGTATGAAATTTTAAGAAAACCCTGTTTTGTTCCAGAAACAAGACGAATTAGTGAATTATTGAGAGAACTGAAATCAGAACAGATCCATCTCGCTATTGTAACGGATGAGTATGGAGGAACAGCCGGTATCATAACAATTGAAGACATTATTGAAGAAATTGTGGGAGAAATAATGGATGAACATGACATACCGGAATCTCTTATCACTCTAATTGACAATAATTCCTTCATGGTAGATGCCAGGTTGGAGATTGAAAAACTGGAAGAAAAATTAGGTCTAACGTTCCCCAGGGGAAATTTTGAATCAGTCGGCGGGTTTATTATTCACCTCCTTGGGAGGATTCCCGAGATAAATGAAAAAGTCCAGTACAAGGAACTGGAAATGACAATAGAGCAGGCTGACCAACGGAAAATAGACAAGATTATTATCAGGTGCATAGACGGCCCGGATCTCACTAAAAAGAAACCTGTCTTGCAGATTGATTCCAATTCAGAACCTGATAAGAGCTCACTCAAAAATCAAATATGACTAATTCAAACTTTTCCGGCATTTCATGTCCCGCTGAAAAAAAAGCAGCTCTTCCGATTTCCAGTGTATTGCTGTCTATACTATCCGGTATCATCTTAACTGCTTCCTTCCCTCAGTGGGGACTTTCATTTCTTGCCTGGTTTGCTTTTATCCCGTTATTTATAAGTATTGATAATAAATCCCCATCCCATGCATTCAAGCTTGGTTTGATTGCCGGGTTATCCCACTATCTGACCTTGCTATACTGGATATTAATTGTTCTTGGACATTACGGTCACCTGAATATTTTTGCAAGTATTTTTCCACTCATCCTTTTAAGTCTCTATCTTTCATTATTCCCTGCCGTATTTTCTATCCTTGCAAGAAGCATGGATAATCCCCGTTCTGGCCTTATAGTAACATCCTGCAGTTGGGTCGGACTTGAATATCTGAGGTCAAAGTTGATGACCGGTTTTCCCTGGTGCCTCACAGGCTACACGCAATACAGAAACCTTTACCTTATCCAGATTGCAGATATTTGCGGTGTATATGGTCTCTCCTTTATGATTGTTTTTATAAATATCCTGATCTATTATTCCTTTTTTAAACGCCGGGAGCCATACAGGGGCCTTTTAAAATGGCATTTTTTAACAGCCCTGCTTCTCGTTGGTGGAACATTGGTGTACGGTCACTATCGTTTGCCCAATGAAAAAATGAAAGAAGAATACAATTATTCATTAAAGGCCGTTATAATCCAGGCAAATATTGATCAGTCAGTCAAATGGAATCCTGATTTTCAGACTGAAACCATGGATATATATAGCAGACTTACCCGCTCCTCATTTTTATTTAAGCCTGACCTTATTATATGGCCTGAAACTTCGGCGCCATTTTTCTTTCAAAGTAATCCGGGGCTTTCATCCAGGGTATTTTCTATTGCTGAGGAATCAGGAGCTGCTCTCATTTTCGGCAGTCCGGCATATAAACAGATTGTAGGGAAGATCAATTACCTGAACCGTGCATATCTGATTCCACCAGGCGGTCGTACAGAGTACTATGACAAAGTACACCTTGTACCTTTCGGAGAATATATCCCGCTTAAAAAACTCCTTTTTTTTGTTAATAAACTTGCCGCTGCGGCAGGCGATTTTAAGGCCGGGGATAGAATAAATCCGTTAAATTATGATGACCTTTCTATTGGTATCCTTATATGCTATGAGGCCATTTTTCCGGAAATTGCCCGTGCCGAGGCAAAGGAAGGAGCGAATCTTCTCGTTAACATCACAAACGATGCCTGGTTCGGCAAGTCCGGGGCGCCCTTTCAGCATCTAAGCATGGCAATATTTCGTGCTGTGGAAACCAGGATTCCTTTGATACGCGCTGCAAACACAGGTATTAGCGCATTCATCGATCCCTGTGGCCGTATTATTTGCGCGGGCTCTCTTTTTAAAGAAGAGGTCTTAAAGCATAAAATAACTGTTTGTAAGTCTCCGAAGCAGACCTTCTATACCCGTTTTGGAGATATCTTTGCCTTTATTGCTATTATAACAGTAATAGCTCAATATTTATGGATAATAGTTCATATGTTCCCGCGTACTCGGGAATAACCGGATGAGATAGCAATTTCCTGTGAATTTACAATCCCTTGAGAGTACTTGCGGCTGCCCCTTGGAAATCATTCCTTAAAAGGTTACAACATAAGCTGTAAATTCAGCAAATCGTAATCTGTTACAAATTCAGGAGGATAAAGATGTACGACAACATAATTGAACAGATCGAACATATTATGCACAGACTTCATGAAATAAGAGACCATCTTTGACCTGAATAATCAGCAGGAAGAATTAGAGAAAATTGAAAAAATAATGTCAAAGGCCGGTTTCTGGCAAAGTAATCAGGAAGAAACCTCCAGGTTGACCCAAAAAAGGGCTTCCTTGAAAGAACATCTCGATCTGTGGCAACAGATTTACCGGGATACCGAAGATGCAGGGATCCTGGCTGAAATGGCCATCGAGGAAAACGATAAAGACACGCTTGAAGATGTTGAAAATGATGTTATAAGACTTCAAAAAGAAATCAATGACCTGGAATGTCAATCTTTTCTTGGAGAGCCGGATGACAGGCGAAATGCAATCGTCGCTATTAATGCCGGGGCTGGGGGAACAGAGGCCCAGGACTGGGTGGAGATGCTTTTCAGGATGTTTACCCGCTGGTGTGAAGACAAAGGTATGAAGGTTCGTGTGATTGATTTTCTTGCAGGGGACGAAGCAGGCATCAAGAATGTCACATTTAACGTAATCGGCCCTCATGCCTATGGATACCTGAAGTCGGAACATGGAATCCACCGGATGGTCAGGATATCACCCTTTGATGCAACAGGCAGGAGACATACCTCTTTTGCATCTGTCTCAGTCCTGCCGGAGGTAGACAAAGATATCAGGATCGACATCGAGGATAAAGATCTTCGCATAGATACCTTCAGGGCCAGTGGACCGGGAGGACAGCATGTAAATAAGACCAGCTCGGCAATCAGGATCACACATATTCCCACCAGGATTGTTGTTCAGTGTCAAAATGAAAAATCCCAGCACCGCAACCGTGAAATGGCCATGAAGGTGCTTCAGGCAAAACTTTATGAACGTGAAAAGCATAAACAGGATCAGAAAAAGCAGGAAATGCATGACTCTCAGGCTGAAATTGCATGGGGTAATCAGATAAGGTCGTACGTGTTTAACCCTTACAGGATGGTCAAGGACCACCGGACAAATACAGAAACAGGGGACGTTGAAAGAGTAATGAACGGATATCTCGACCCTTTTATTAATGCATACCTCAGAATGAAATAACGGCATCCTTCATTTTTACTTTACACCTGGCAGAAAAATGGCAGCGGCATCCTGCCGCTGATTTAAGAGATTATAAGCCTCTTCTGCAATTTACAATTTTTAGTTCCACCTAAATCCTGCAAGCGTCGAGTTTGCCGAAGACCTGCCTGCTGCAGGCAGGTGCAAGGCGGCAAGGGCGCAGACGTATTACGATACTTCAA
>JAGGXA010000251.1 GCA_021163285.1 Deltaproteobacteria bacterium
TAGTTTACACTTTTTGAAAACGATATTTGATTATATTAACTATTTACTGATTATAATGAATTTGATGGAGCAAGCATTTTAGCCCTGAAAGGGCACTACATACCAGCCCGGGGTTGCGCACCGGGAATTATGTTTAGAGAGATATAGAGCCCTGAAAGGGCGTGACATAAAAATCGCATCCATTATGTCACGCCCTTTCAGAGCTAATATTCATTATCTATAACACCCGGGGCGATGTTCTGGGCTGGTAAGTCTGACCCCTCCAGGGTTTTCGACTAAAGTGTAAACTAAATTTGAAGGATGCCGTAAAGGATGATGGTTTTATTATAAATTACTTGTTTTTTTACTCCATTGCACAAGCGGTTTAACTTTTTACAATGTCATTAATCGAAATTGTAATATGCAGGCCAGTAGCTCTAACGGCTAGAGCACCGGACTCCAAATCCGGGTGTTGTGGGTTCGAATCCCTCCTGGCCTGCCATTATTGTATAAGATTTATTGTAATCGTTCATCCTTTTAACGGTTCAGGATTCAGGGTAAAATATATAATATCCCGTCCCTCATGGTATCCCGGCAATCTTATTGTATCCTATGAATCGGGAAAAGAAAGTCGGGGTTAACCGCAACATTGGTTCGATTGCGTAAATTCAGGATATATCCGGTTCATCCTTACATGAAATTGTTAGAGCTGGGCGATTAGCCGTTAGCGAGTAGCATTGATGTGCGGGATGTAACATACTGTGAGGCTGTCCGAGAATAGCAATTTTTTTAAAATCAAGGCTTGCTCAAAAAATTACCATAGACATATATTTGATATTTCGAGGATAATTTTTTTGAGCATAACGCAGAGTTTGGGAAGAAGGGTATTTTCGGACAGCCTCTTATAGAATTTAATTAATAGGTTAATGAGATAGAGATGATGTTGAACAGTTTTATCAAAAGGCTGACTGCTAATGGCAAAGAGCTGACTGCACAGGTGGAATGATATCGTAACTGAGGACATTTGATTAACAGATATCAAGGGTTATTTAATAATACACGATGAAAAAAAATAATCAGAAACCTAAAAAGAAAAAAAATATCAGGAAAAAGAATTCGACTCAACAACAAAAAGAGAAGGCTTTATCGGTAGCTTCACAAGTTAATTTGACCAAAAAGAAATTGACAAAAAAAAAAGCGGCACGGACCATAGCAAAAAAAGTTGTTATCAAAAAGAGTGGCGGTGAAAATCCCATTTTTAAGAATATCGTTAGGTTGAAACAGTTTTTACGGGAATCGAAGGTGGAGTTAAAAAAAGTAAAATGGCCAACCCGGAAAGAGTTGATAGCCTCTACTTCTGTTGTTATTGTTTTCACCATTATAATTTCTCTATTTTTAGGTTTGATGGATTTTAGTTTTATAAAAATTATTAAAACAATTGTCGGATAGTTTTTTAACTTTATTTCTTGCTGAACTGTTACGTTCATTCAAAATTGTGTCTGAACGGACTTTTTGTCCAGACACTAATTAGGTTGCAATGGTGTTAATGTGGGTTTAAAATGGTATATAGTTCAAACTTATTCAGGTTTTGAGAACAAAGTTAAAAAAAATCTGGAAGAGAGCATTAATGTTCTTGGAGAGGGAGAATTTTTTGGCAAGATCATTGTTCCTGCTGAACAAGTGATTGAGCTTAAAAAAGGTGAGAAAAAAACCTCGTCCAGAAAATTTTTCCCGGGATATATCATGGTGCAAATGGATCTTAATAAAAAAACCTGGCACATAGTCATGAATATAGCCAAAGTAACCGGATTTGTTGGTGGTGATGTCAATCCGACCCCTGTTCCAGAGAAGGATGTGGAACTTATTCTTAATCAAATGGAAGAAGGGGTTAGTAGACCAAAGCCCAAGTATCACTTTGAACAGGGTGAAGAAATTAAGGTAATTGATGGCCCTTTCAGTAATTTTCAGGGCGTAGTGGAAGAAGTTAAATCAGATAAAGAGAAATTAAAAGTGCTTATTTCAATATTCGGGCGCTTAACTCCGGTAGAGCTGGATTTTATTCAGGTCAATAAGATCTGACATGTTCTAGGAGGCTGTCCGAGAATGCCCTTTTTCCCAAACTCTGCGTTATGCTCAAAAAATTATCTTCGAAATATCAACTATATGTCGGCGGTAATTTTTTGAGCAAGCCTTGATTTTGAAAAAAATTGCTATTCCCGGACAGCCTCCTAGTATGATATTCAACCTGAAAATTATTGGAATATTGATTTTATATGTTTATTAATTCTCACATATTGCTAAGAGAGCCCTTTGAAAAAGAGTTGATATCGTTCAAGTTCAATGATAGCGGGACTTTCAGTCCAAAGAATATGTTAAATGCTGGATAATTCTAATTTCAGGCGATATATATTGGATTCAAGAGATTTTTTTCAAAGCATTTAAAGATTTTAGGTATGAGGTTTATTATGGCAAAGAAAGTTATGGGATCCGTAAAGCTTCAGGTTAAAGGAGGGCAGGCTAATCCTTCACCTCCCATTGGCCCGGCACTTGGGCAGTACGGTGTTAATATTGCGGAGTTCTGTAAGGTCTTTAACTCAAGAACTCAGGATCAAATGGGCACAGTTATACCTGTTGTTATAACTATTTACGTTGACAGGTCTTTTTCCTTTATTACCAAAACACCCCCGGCTGCCGTTCTGCTTAAGCAGGCAGCGAAGATTGCCAAGGGATCAGGTGAACCAAACAAGGAAAAAGTAGCTGAAATAACTTTGAAACAGGCGGAAGAGATCGCAAAAATCAAGTTTGAAGATTTAAATGCCTATGATTTGGATAGTGCGGCGAGAATAATAGAGGGTACGGCGAGAAGTATGGGTATTAGTGTTATTAAAGCTTAGACTGAGAGGGATTATTATATGGCCGGAAATGGAAAAAAATACAGGGAACAGGCCAAAAATATTGACAAATCTAACCGGTACGATTTTATAAGCGGAATTAATCTGGCTCTATCTTCAGCTTATGCGAAATATGACGAAACTATTGATTTAGCCGTCAGGTTGGGGGTTGATCCAAGACATGCCGAACAGATGGTGAGAGGATCTGTGGTTCTGCCTCATGGCATTGGAAAAAAGATCCGCGTAGCTGTCTTTGCTAAGGGTGAAAAAGAAAAAGAGGCCCTCGATGCAGGAGCGGATTTTGCAGGTTCGGATGATCTTCTGGAGAAAATTCGGAACGGTTGGCTTGGGTTTGATAAAACAATAGCCACGCCTGATATGATGAGTACCGTTGGAAAACTTGGGCGCATTCTTGGGCCTCGTGGAATGATGCCCAATGCCAAGCTGGGAACCGTCACCTTTGATGTTGCAAAGGCAGTCAAAGAGATAAAAGCCGGAAAGATAGATTTTAAGGTTGAAAAAGCGGGCATTGTGCATGTCCCAATGGGCAAGGTATCGTTTGGTTCCGAAAAACTGAAAGAAAATATTGCAGCTTTTCTGGGAACTATCCTGAAATTAAAACCTCCATCTAGTAAGGGAACCTATATCAGGAGTATAGCGTTATCCTCGAGTATTGGGCCCGGGATTAAGATTGATCCTGCAAATCTCAAGGAACTTTTGTAGCCGTTTATGGCTCGAAATTGGAAATAAGGAAATCAGGATATCTGTCTGTTGGCGGGCGTTTACAGGCTGGGATGCAAAGAGATTCAGCGCTGGATGTTTATAAACCGGCAGAACCGTTGACAGATATGGTTCGGCATGACTTTGATAATGGGAACAATCAAAAGAAAAGCTTTATCTGAGTCAAATGTGACAGAAGACAATGCAACAGGTAAGAGAACCGCAGGAGCACAAGTTTACGGGAATCTTGTGAGGCTGTCCGAGAATAGCAATTTTTTTCAAAATCAAGGCTTGCTCAAAAAATTACCGCAGACATATAGTTCATATTTCGAGGATAATTTTTTGAGCATAACGCAGTGTTTGGGAAAAAGGGCATTCTCGGACAGCCTCCTAGTTAATATCGGAGTCTCGCAAGCCCGCTTACCTGTTTTCTGATTTGAACATTCCGTGAATGCTTACCAAAATATATTATAAATTACCCACAGTTAAAGACAGTAGGTGCCATAGCGGTCTGTTGTCGTTTTTAGAATTCACAGCCGTTTATGGTTTAATTGATTTTTTTTGGCCTACCGAGACTCAGGGCTCGCGAAAGAATAAGTAGTAGAGGACAAAAAAATATTGTTTTACACCTCTGACTTTGATGTGAAATATTGTCAAACAGAGAGGAGGTGAACATGAATAAGCAGGAAAAAGAAGAGTTTGTCGCCGATCTTCATGATCGGCTTGAAAAGGCACAAGGCGTTTTTGTTGTGGATTATCAGGGACTGAATGTAGAGGCTATCAATAAGCTTAGAAGAGAACTCAGAAAGGAAGCAGTTGAATTTAAAGTTGTGAAAAACAGGCTTCTAAAGCTGGCCAGTCAATCGACGGATACTGCATTAATCCAGGACCAAATGCAAGGTGCCACGGCTATAGCCGTAACTTATGACGACGTTATCGGGCCTGCAAAGGTACTTATAGATTTTGCAAAGGATTTTAAACAACTTAAAATTAAAGGTGGTCAGATTTCCGGTAAGGTGGTTGATGGTGATTCCATCAAACGACTGGCCGTGCTGCCTTCGAAAGAGGTGCTTCTGGCCCGGACCCTGTCAGCTATGCAGGCTGCGCCGACATCTTTTGTAAGGGTTTTGAGTGGTGTTATCGGCAAATTTATGAATGTATTGCAGGCTATTGAACAGAAAAAATCGGAATAATGCCTTAAATATTGTTATGGAGGATAGGATAAAAATATGGCAGATAATATCAGTAAAACAGATGTTATTGAATTTATTTCAAATATGACAGTACTTGACCTTTCAGAATTTGTGAAAGAATTGGAGGAGAAGTTTGGAGTAACAGCAGCCGCTCCCGTTGCTGTTGCTGCTGCGATGCCCGCAGGGCAGGCACAGGAGGAGGTCGCTGAACAAACTGATTTTGACGTTATCTTGGCCTCTATAGGAGACAAAAAGATCCAGGTTATAAAAGTTGTTCGTGCTATCACCAGCCTGGGCCTTAAAGAGGCAAAGGCTGTTGTAGACAGTGCTCCGTGTCCTGTGAAAGAGGGTGTGCCGAAGGATGAGGCGGAAAGCATAAAAAACCAACTTGAAGAAGTCGGAGCTTCTGTAGAGATAAAATAATACCTAAAACCTGCATAAACTATTTTCAAGAAGAAAATTATGCTTTTAATATCAATGAATTACAGAAA
>JAGGXA010000069.1 GCA_021163285.1 Deltaproteobacteria bacterium
GAAGGACATACCGCTTTCAAGTTTGATAAAATGGAAGATTATGCTAATGTTTTCAAGCGGTGCAGTTAGGGGCTCGCGCAAAATCAATATATCATATCACCCTTATATATCATATCAACTTTCAACCTGCAACCTTTGAATCCATGAACGGTTACCCCATAACTTTACCTATCAGGAAAACAGGTGCATATGGATAGTACGCAGCAAAATAAAGGCAGCAGGTTAGCGTCAAATTCGAAGAAGTCGAAGTTGCAGAAAAGATCTGTTTCCAGGCGGACAATATGCAAGGGCTGGCTCATAGAGATGGTTATCATCCTGGTTGCGATGATTTTCGTAAGTGTTGGCGTTAATTATTTTCGCCCAAACGGTCTTGACTTTTTTAAACGGCCTTTATCCGAAGATGCAGAGAGTTCTTTGATCACAGTCAGAGCCGTTTCACCTAAAGAGGCATTCAGAAAATACCAGGAGGGCAAGGTCTTATTTATAGACGCGAGGTATTATGAAGATTTTTTAAAAGGACATATCAAAGGAGCGTTAAACCTGCCTTATCACCGGTTTGATGAGAATTTTGATCAGGTGGTTGACAGATTGGAAAAATGGGATGAGCTCATAACATACTGCGATGGTGAAGACTGTGACCTGGGCATTAACCTTGCCGATAAGTTGCGCATGCTTGGTTTTTTCAGGGTCTCATATCTGATTAACGGCTGGACAGTGTGGCAGGAACATGACTATCCGGTGGAACTAAATAATGGACGAGGACGAAATAACATCCCTGAGTAGACGCATGGATTCAGGTCAGATTTATTCGATTTAAAAGCCTGAAAATTGCAGAAATAATGAGCTATTTCAATATGTTTGTACTTTTTGATCAGGCAAAGACAGCCTGAAGCTGTGATGCATAGCAGGGAAAGTTAATTTGTCCTCGTTCCTAATAAAGGGGCGAGATAAATGCAGGGCGTCTTAAGGGCATGGGATGTTTTCCATCCTGTTGCGAAAATATGTTTCGGGCTTGTATTTATATGGGCCGGCTGGAACAAGTTTTTAGACCCCCATACATTTGCCGAGCTCATTTCTAATTACAAACTTCTGCCGGCTTTTGCAGTAAATCCGGTGGCGATTATTCTGCCCTGGGTGGAAATCGCCGCCGGTGTCATGCTTGTGACAGGCATCAGGATTGGGGGAAGCCTTGTGATCCTGGATTTATTGCTTATGATTTTTGCTCTGGCCCTTATAATAAATCTTCAGAGGGGACTTGTTATTAGTTGCGGCTGTTTTACTCTGGATCCTGAAGGAGAAAGAATCGCCTGGACAACCCTTGCAAGAGACCTTGTTTTATTGGTTTTAGGTCTCTCGATAGCCTTTCGGGAACTATGCATTGAACAAAAAAAGGTGAATTATCATCCATAACAGGGGAAGGCCTTGCATCCAAGCTTCAGCCTTTAACCTTCAACATTCAAAATTGTGTCTGAACGGCTTTTTCGTTCTGACACTAAATATGATCTTCCGGTTCATACCAGCACTGAGGGTCTGTTTCAAGAAAATCCCCTGTAGTCCCATATGCCTGCCTTCTGCATCCACCACAGACAAAGCGATATTCGCATCTGCCACACTTGCCTTTTAGATTATCTCTGTTTCGCAAACGGTCAGCCACTTCGGAATTGTGCCAGAATTCACTCAAGCGCTGCTTTCTCAGATCACCTATCTCAGTCTCGGGTGTAATTACATCTCCCGCATATACCTTACCGTTAGCGCTTATCATGTATTGCCAAATGCCGGCAGTACACCCCACAGGAGTATCCATATATGTGCCGATACACTTGGGATCAATTGCCGCCCGCAATGCATTTTCATCTTCAGATATTATATAGCGGTTTTCAAACTGGACTTGATTTACCCCATAAATCTTTTGTTGTTTGAATAAATACCTTTGCCAGTCCCGGGTCTGTTCCTTAGTCAACATCAGGTTCTTCCATGCCTTGCCCCTGCCTGTAGGGACAATGGGTATCATAAAAATCCCGGCCTTCAGTTTTAGAGCAAGTTGTATCATCTGAGGAACTTCCGCAAGATTCATTTGGGTAATGGTGGAGATAAAAACCCTGTTGGGGATACCCAGCTCAGCACAGTTTTTAAGGGCCTGGATGCACTTATCAAAGGTACCCTTTCCACGATTCCAGTCATGGCTTTTTTTCAGACCGTCAACGCTTACCTTTACTCGATGAAGTCCGGACCTCACCAGTTCCCTGACATATTCTCTGTCGGCAAGAAGTTGACCATGGGTATTTATAGCAGCAAACAGGTTTTTCTTTCTGACTGCATAGCTTATAAGGTCGGGCAGGTCCTCCCTTAATGTTGGTTCCCCGCCCGCAAAGGCTATCGCACGTGTTCCGGATTCGGCAATATTATCAAGGAGACTGTAGACTTCTTTCGTAGGCAGTTCATCTTCAAGTGGTTTGTTGGTAGCGCCTGCAAAGCAGAGCTTGCACTTTAAGTTGCATTTTTCGGTAACATCAAACCAGCACATTAAAGGCACAGCATTTTTTACCATTATGTTAAATTTGTTCCGCGTGATATCGAGGAATTTCTCTTTATCTTCCCCGGTCTTAAGGGGAATGGATGGTAATTGGCCGGGTTTCAATATATCCGTCATATCAGGATTTCTCCCTTCATCGTATAAAGAAGATATGGATGGACACTATCTAAGAGGTTGTCCGGGAATGCCCTTTTCCCCAAATTCTGCGTTATGCTTAAAAAATTATTCTTAAAAACAAGCGAGCTTGCGAGATTCCGATATCAACCATATGTCTGCGGTAATTTTTTGAGCAAGCCTTGATTTTGAAAAAAATTGCTGTTTCCGGACAGCCTTCTGGGGTTCCCGTAAGTTCGTAAAATCAGGGTTAATAATATAAAGATTTCTTTTTTTTCTGTTGTTTTCCTGCCACCAGACCTATTATCAAGCCGACCAGCAGGACTGTGGCGCCTGTAGCAAACCATTTGCTTTTTTGGGATGCCTTTAAAATATCATTTTCTCTCGTCATCGTTTGCGCAGTTTTCTGGAGGGTTTCGAGGCTTGCTTTTACTGTTTGATAATCTTCTTTCAGCTTCAGGTATCTGGAGGAGCTTTGTTTAAGGGAGGTATAATCGTTTTGTGCTTTTTTCAGAGAGATGATGTTTTCTTGCAGTCTTTTACTGTAATCTCTTTCACGGTTCGATGTCTCTTTTAATTTCTTTTCGATTATCGCTAATCTCTCTTTTATCTTAATATTTTCCGTTTTTAAGTTAATTGCCTGGAGTTTCCATGGCTGTCTGTTCATCAAATAGCGGTTCAGCACCCACCCATCAATGATCTCGTGCCCACGTTTACTGTAGTTGACGTGGCTCCAGTTGTCCCGGGTTTCAAGAATTTTCAGGGCCTGTCCGGATGAGGGCATGGAAATAACTTTATTTTGAAGACTGGGGCCTGTACGGAGAGTGATTTCAAATGAATCAGTAACATAGGCTGTCGCGGCCCGGCATGTCTGAACCATTAAGCACAGCACAAAAATAATTATCGGGATTAACCGGAATATATTCATCTGTTATTATCCTTTTCTTTTATATTTTACCATCAATTGACCCTCAGCAAGGACATGCCCTTTCATGTCTTCAATGGGGCCTGCCTTTGTTGCCCCTGCCTTCAGACTAGGAGGCTGTCCGGGAATGCCCTTTTTCCCAAACTCTGCGTTATGCTCAAAAAATTATCCTCGAAATATCAACTATATGTCTGCGGTAATTTTTTGAGCAAGCCTTGATTTTGAAAAAAATTGC
>JAGGXA010000051.1 GCA_021163285.1 Deltaproteobacteria bacterium
ACGTCGGCTACCAACGTAACTTTGCAGGGTGGATTAAGCGAAGCGAATCCACCAAGCGGAAAGTGTCCAGCTTTAATGTTGGCAGCCTGTTCGTTTCAATACTTAATAAGGTTTCTCCTTAGAAAATAAGATCGTAAAACCTGCAGGTATGAAAGAAGGCGCACAAAAAGGCAGTCCGGTGGAGGTTATTTGCGGGCATCGGTATATTATAATGGGGCTCTTCAAATCCCTGGGTCCATCAGAGCACAGCGTTTCAGAATTCTATTCGAAGATTCTGGAATTTATGGGAGATTTTTATTTATCACTTGATTTATGGCCCCAGGCAACCGAATATTACTCAGCTATTCATGAGCACGATGTTAGTGATGAGGTCAGGCTGTATCTTCTGAAAAAATATCATAAGATGTATGAAGATGCCGTTACGGAAGGTCATTTAAATACTCAAATTGATGTTTTGCAGCTTATGGTGAAATATCTTCAAGGTAATGAGCAGCATCAAGCCTATCTCGAGTTGCTTAATCTTTACAAAAAGGCCAGGAAATATGAAAAATACAGGTCATTAAAGAAACGGCTGAGACTGGTTTAGTTAGGGCTCGCTCAAAAATAACTTAACATTTTGGCATCTCATCTTCAGGTCATTTTCGGCAGATTTTAAAGAGCAAAAACCATGAAATAGTCCCCTATTACTGCGCCTTTTGCTCTTTAAGATCTACCGAATCTAACCTAAATCCGAGCGCCGATTCTGTAAAGTTTTTTTTGCGTGAACCCTTGGTGCCCATCCATAAATGGCTATTTTGTCCGATATCTGCGTTATGCGAAAAAAAATTATCCTCGAAATATCAACTATGTGTCTGCGGTAATTTTTCGAGCAAGCCTTGATTTTGGAAAAAAATTGCTATTCCCGGACAGCCTCCTATCTATCGGAATAAGATAAACCCAACCCCCGATATTATAACCATTGAACTCTCAACCCTGAACCCTGAACCCTCAACCCTCAATCCTGAACCCCTGAACCCTGAACCCTGAACCTAAGAACCCATAAACGTTTATATATGAAGACCCTCCTTTTGCATGTACCAAAATTCAATAATTATTATAAGCCGATAGGTGATTTTATCTGGCTTAATTATATGCCTTTCGGACTTTTGGGCATTGCAGATTTCCTTGACCGGTGCGGTATTGATACGGAGGTTGTTCACCTTGGTGTGGAGTGGGTTGAAAACCGTGGTTTTCATGTGGATGAACTGGTTAAAAACCGGCCGGAAATAAAAGCTGTCGGTATGTCATTGCACTGGCATCACCAGTCATTCGATGTTATTGAAGTGGCTAAGTGTATAAAGGCGGCAAGGAAGGACATCTTTATCTTTATCGGCGGCGATACAGCATCATTTTTTCATGAAGAAATTATCAGGGATTATCCCATGATCGATGCCGTGGTAAGAGGGCATGGTGAGACACCTGCCTTAACCCTGCTTCAGGCATTGCATGAAAAAAAAGGCCTGGGGCATGTGCCGAATCTTACCTGGCGGGACGGGGATATTGTTAAAAAGAACAGTATGGGTTATGTGGCCGACGCAGATATCATAACTATGCTTAATTTTACAAACTTTTCTCTTCTCCGTCACTCTGCAACATATATTCGATATGTCGGTCTGCCCTTTTTCTTTGCCAAGGGTTTTACCAAGGAACAAAACTTCAGATATTTTACGATACGTTCTCCCCTTTTTCCTGTGCCCATAGGAAGAGGGTGCCCCTTTAATTGTACCTGGTGCGGCGGGTCCCAGGTGCCTCAAAGACGGTACATAAGTGGTCTTAAAGGTTTTATCTACCGCAGTCATGAAAGTGTGATTCGGACTGTCAGAGAGGCGCTGGCAGCGGGGTACGGAACCATGCAGAGCGCAATGGACCCTGAGCCGGCGACTCAGGAGTATTTTATCGAATTATGGCGCATGATTCGTCATGAAAAAATCCGGACCAATTGGATCTTTGAGTGTAATGGTCTGCCCTCCGAAACCTTTATCAATGAGTTTCGCAAGACATTTCAAGGGCCTGACTCAGTAATTGCGTTTTCACCTGAATCGGGAAATGATGCCCTCCGCCTTAAAAATAAGGGGCCGGGCTTTACCACAAATGCGCTCCTTGACAAGGTAGATCATATCGACCGCCTTGGTATATCGTCGGAATTTTTCTTTACATATGCCATACCGGGTGAAAATGAGACCCTGCTGAACGATACCATTTTACTCCAAAGGACAATAAGGAAACGTTATAAATATGTGCGTGCCATCCGCACCCTGTCAATTGAGATGGAGCCTGGCGCGCCGTGGCAGACAGACCCGGAACGTTTTGGAATTATCACGGACCGTCATTGCTTTAAGGATTTTTATCATGCCCACTCAGATCCTGACCAGGGGACTTACTCAAGCCTTGGATATTATATTCCCGATTACTTTAAGAAACCGTTGGACCCTGAAAGGCCATTTCAGGATTTTGCGGAACGAATCCAGGCAATCAAGTGCCGCAGATTCTGTTTTATCCATCCGAATCCAAAAAAAAGCGGCAGACCATGGCAGGGCAGACTTTTTTGCAGCGTTGCATCAAGGCTTATCAGGCTCAAACCCCGTAATCTCACGAAGCCCTATTAATATGGGTAACTAAAGCGTTAAGGGAACTTACTGAAAATAATCCCCGCATTCTGTTTGGGGAAGTTATTTTGTCCTCGTTCCTAAGCACCTGTCCCCTTTTATGGAGGTTACCCGATTCTGGTTCCGACCAAAGAGTACGAAAAAAAGGTCTTAAGACTCAATGAAATATTTTCCAGCTATCTTGAAAAGGATGTTGCAGGTTTTTTAATACACTAACTGCCTGATATCGCAGAATAAGTACGGCTTTTCCGATCTGAAAACATATGTCAAAGTTTACCATAGATGGAAGAAATGATAAGATTATCACAACATATTGTGATACTTAAAACCTGCATAAACTATTTTCAAGAAGAAAATTATGCTTTTAATATCAACGAATTACAGAAATGTTGTGGTTGTATAACACGCA
>JAGGXA010000164.1 GCA_021163285.1 Deltaproteobacteria bacterium
ACTGTCTGCACAGGACGAAATATTCTGTAACCGTTCACGGAACGTTGAAATTTAAAATAGAAATTGGAAACCTGTCTCAAAGTTGAATTCTTAATGCTCTTGCCATAAAGCAATCCTTCCAGTCAGTTATCAAGACAAAAAATTTGTTTTACCACCCTTATTCGGCCCTTTTCTTGCTTATTTACCGTTCAATGGTAATATTTCAATATTCAGGAATAATAATTCATCGGTTCCTGCAACCATTTACAGTCCGGTCAAAAAAAGAAGGCCGGGTTTCCTGTTAACATCGGTTTGAATGGGTAAATCCATGAAACAGCAGATTTACCCCGTTAAATGATACCTAAATCCTGCAAGCGTCGAGTTTGCCGAAGATGCAAAATAGTTTATGCAGGTTTTAGGTGATAATGAGCGCTGAAAATATGGACACTGAAATTCATAGGCCCGGAGATATTGATTATTCCTTAACCGCGATTAAAAATTGTTCCATAATGCTTGATATAGGCAGTGAATACCTTTGTGAAACACCTCTTTTACAAAAGGTGGGCACCTGCCTAAAAGAAAATGTCTCCTATTTAATCGATCACATCAATGACATCAAAAAACAATTCGTAGGGAAACCTGCCCAGAAAACAAAGTTAGAAGATCGTCTCGAACAACTTGCCGATTTTTCAAGACTTCTGCAAAAGACTGAGAAAGATATAATACAAAAATGCATTTCCGGCGAGCTTGGCGATAAATTCATGCCGGTTGTAAAAGAGATTAATTTCCTTAGAGGCAGGGTGGAAGGGAATCCCATCTCCTATACAAAAATTGATTCCGCACTCGGCATTATTGGCCGGTTCAAATTCGTTGCAACATCCATTAAGTCTGTATTTTTCTTTCTTTTTAAAATCTTCTTTGTGTGTGCCCTGATCTGCCTGATCGTCTTTTCATTGCTTTATTTTAATATGGGTTCGGAAAAAGAGATAACTTCCAGGATTAATCAAAAAAAAGACCTGCTCAGCTCTGAAAAGGCCCGGTTTTCCATCTTAAATAAGAAAATTGAGCAAATTCAGAAAAAAATAGATACCATTAATCAGGACGAATTAAAACGGCAGGACGTAATAGAACTGATTGATCTGAATATCAAAGTCTATAGGTTAGAAGAAGAAAAGCAAAACAGATTAAGCAAGCTTAAAAACATAAAAGATTCACTCAATAAATGTCAGGACGAACTGGAAGAGATGCAGCGCAAATCTATATGGCAAAGGCTTTTAAAACAATGATACCCTGCCCTCCTCCGGGCCATTTTACATCTTGAGCCAATTTTAAAACATCTCATTTCAAAGTCCGCCCTTATCTGCCAATTTCTGCGTCAGGCTCAAGTTTTAAAGGACGAAATACTCACATGATTCCTGTGGTCAGGAATTTTAAAAAGTGGCCGAAGTCAAAACCAAATCTTTATTCTTCAAACCCTGCAAATCTGACACGAACGAATTTATGATTCTCTATTCTGATAAAGACCATGTCATTTTTTCCAAGCCCGTCATGGTCGGCAGGGCTGAAATTGAAAACGCCGGTACATCCTTTAAAACCCTTTGTTTTTTCAAGTGCGTCCCTTAGTCTTAAACGGGTTACATTACCACGACACCTGATAAAAGCATCATAAAGGAGCCATATAATATCGTATCCATGTCCTGATATCTGGTCTGCCCCTACCCCGAACCGGGTCATCATCCTCTCCTGAAAAGCCGTTATAACAGGACGAACAGGGTCATCCTCGTTAAGTTGAAAAGGAACGACCGGCTTTCCGGCTGGAAATTCGACTCCTTCCATTGCATCCCCGCCCAGATCAATGATAAAACCAAATCCAAAGGCATGCGTTCCTATAACAGGGATATTTATCCCAAGGTTTCGCATGTTTCTGCATATGACAGGTGCGGGTGGACCACCGGTTACAGCGTATAATGCATCGGCCCCTTCAGTTTTTATTAAAGGCATAAGCTTTATCAACTGGGGGGTCATATCGATATCAGCGGGGCTATGTGTCTCATTCGATACGATCGCTTTAATTCCTGTTTTTTCGGCAATATCTCTAAAATCATGCGCAAGGCTTTGAGCCAAAGGCCAGTTGCCTGCAAAGACAAGCACTTTCCTGTATCCTCGTGCAAGGCACAAGTCCACCACCTTCCGGGTGACGACTATATCGTTCTGAGCAATATTAAATGACCAGCGCTGTTTCAATGCGCGCAGCCCAGGATTAGACGGACACACAATGATATTGGTAATCCCCTCCCTTTCAGCAATTGCCCTCGCAGTTGGCTGGAAGTTGTCTTCAAAGGGGCCAACCACTGCCAGAATTTTGTTGTCACGGGCAAATTTCAGCATATTAAAAGAAATTCTGGTAATATCAAACCCGTTATCTTTAATAACAAGCTCCATGGGATGGCCATTTATTCCGCCCATTTTATTAATCCTTTCCACCTCCATCTCCATGGCCATCTTCAGTGTTCTCGCGGGATTTGCCCATGGCCCCGTCAACTCAAGGTTGACACCGATCTTATAAGGGCTTTTATCAACTGCCACGGCAGATGAAACCGGTAAAAAGATAATGAAAAGAGATAGAATCAAAACCATTGTCAGGTTATTCAGCTTAAAGTTAATCACAACCTTATAATCTCCTTTAAGTATTATACGTTACTACTTGAATTATATCAATATATAATCCTTTCCAGCAACCGAGGCAACGTCCCGCAAAAAAAATAACCGCTTCCGGGCGGACATTATTCAGGGAACTTACAGAAAATAATCTCAGCATCCTGCTTGCCCTTTTGCCCGTCTTCTGCGTTGCGGTAACAGTTGTATAGTTCACTATGCAAATGTTACCACGCCTTGAAGACGAACAAAAATTCTGCGCGATATGCTGAGATTATTACCTTTCAGTTCCCTTATTGCAGAACCTCAATTGCTTTATCAAACTTTTCTATCATCTCCATTCTCCAATCTTCATCTATGGTTACGGCACGGCCTGCAATTTTTTCGCAATAACCGCAAATCTCACAATCCGTATGAAGACAGTCGATCTTTTTTATATGATCAAGAAAACCATCCAGCCTGGTGTTGTCTATATAGACCTTTTGAGGAAAGGGTTCACGTAATACTCCCATAATCCGGTCCATTTTCTCCTTTTCGATCAGATCCGGACGGTCAATAAGATCAAGGTTCGGCTGTATATATATTCCCTCCTGAGGGAGTGTCAATATCTCGGCAAGGTTTCCGGGATAAGACCTGAGCTCATAGGCATTAAGTATCCTGATAAGACTTTCCGTCCCCCTGAATCTTTCTACAAGCTTAATGCAGTCTATGCCTGCATCCTCATAATAACAGATATCCTCTGGACGTATCCAGCATGACCTTAAAAATTCCGACGGTCTAAAGAGCTTCCTTCTCTGGCAGGACAGCTTGCAGTAATCGACTGCAAAACCACCTGATGGGTGACTGTTCTGCGAGCCGTGAGAAACCATATTACGGTGATGCAGATCAAAAGGGCAGTTATAGAGGCAACAGTGATTGGCTATTACCTCAAGCTCGCAATCCACCCCTTCCCTGATGAGGCCCAATGTTTTGAAGTCCCTTGTCACGGATTCGGGCAGGATGATCTTATCCGCCCCCATCTCTTCCCAGAAACGTGCAAGATAGACGCTGTTTATCCGGGCAAAGGATGAAATGCTCACTTTTAGCTGAGGGAAGTTCTTTTTGATCAACTGGATGAGAAAAGGGAGTGAAACCGTCACCATATCGGCTCCGGTCGAGGAGATCCATTCAAGATGTTCCATGATCCGCTTATGCCCTTTTTTTGTGAACTCTTCATTATCAAAACAGGTGGCATTTATTATGTAGTTAAAACTCAATCCCCTCCTCCGGGTTTCGGAAATAAAGCCTTTTGCCTCCTCCTTATACACCCTGGGGATAAATATGAGCATCCTGCCGCCACCGAGAGGGTCTCCCCATGCCTGGCCATAGAGACTGCTCACGGTAGTTCCCTCAAGATTATCTAAAAGCGCCGGGTCCCAATTGGTTGCAATCGAATATTGAACACCCATTCTCAATTCTCCTTAAAGACATCGCCGTTTAACATGGCCTTGATAAAATCTTCAAAAGGCTTGCGCCGCTTTTCCGCCTCATCCCTGTCAAAATGGCCTGTCTTATCAAAGGTTCTTTGACAGAAACCGCACTTTTCGCAGTCTCTGTTGCGGCAGGAGCCGTTTTCCCGGAAAAAATCAATAAAATTCCCAAACTTCTTGTTATCTATATATATAAAATCCCTGAAGGCAAAATTCATAAGCCCTGCTATCCGTCCGATCTTTGAAACATTAACATGTTCCGGTTTATTGAAATAATCAAGATTCGGCTTTAAATAGACGTCAGGGTTTGTAAGTGTGAGTATGTCTATGAGATTTCCGTCAAAGCTCCTCTTTTGATAGCTCATTACCGTATTAAGGAGCACCTCTGACTTTTTGAACCTTTCCACCACCTTGAATTTGTTAAATCCGATCTCTTCATAGGCCCAAAGGTCTTCAGGCCTGATCCAGCAGGCCTTAATGATCTCGACCGGCTCTGTAAATTTCTTCAGGGTGCAATTGAAATAAGGAAATTGAAGGTAACATGAATTGTCCATGCTATGGGTCTGTGAGGCGTGGCCGTCATGAGCCACATGCTCCAATTGATGGGGACAGTCGCGCAGACAGCAGGGATTGGAAATAAGCTCAATCTCACATTTAACCGCCTCCCTGATGGCGGAAAGCGTATCAAAATCCCGGTTTATATTCTCATCAATAATCATCTCATCCACACCAAAGTCCTCATATTGTTTCGCCCTGCTCACGGAGTTTATCCGGCATACGCTCGAGGCCTTGATCTTCATCCCCGGGAGGACTTCCTGAACCAGTTTTATCATGTAAGGAAAGCCGACTGTTACAAAATCCACACCAATAGAACCTATCCATTCAAGAAGCTCTACAATCTCTCTGTATCCCTTCCTTGAATAGTGAATATTGTTTATGCACATCGTGTTCAGAAGGTAATTAAATCTTATTCCCGCCTTATGCGCGTGCGTTACATGTTCCCTTGCCTGCTCGCGGCTTATCTGCGGTAGCAAAAAAGAGGGCCTTGCTCCGCCTATCACATCAAAAGGGAGCTTTCCATATATTTCCTCGGTACATGTGTCTTTAAGGCCATCCAGCAAAGAATCATCCCAGTTAGTCGATACTCTTAATTCCATAATCATTCTCCTTTTTCTCAACGTCGCACCAGCGCAAGAGGGAAGAGATTGGAGCAATACCGTCATGATGCCACATCATGGACGGCAATGCCATGTTGCCTGGTGATGTAATCCTCGCCACACCTGCCTCCCCAAGCCTTGATATAAACTCTTTTTCCCTGTTATCCCCTATTGACAGCGCTGCATTTTGCAAAAACGGCCCCAAAGGCCTGAGGGCTGGAATGATCTCAAAGATATCATGCACGGCAAATACCCTGATAAACCTGTTCAGTGGAGAGGCATGAAAAATACCGGGGTCTTTTTCACAGACGACAGTCCATCCTGTGTTCTTTGAAGATGCAAACATGGTTACATCCTCTCCATTCAGTTCTCTGAACTCATATCTCCCCCTGAGTTGATTGATCAAAGCGGCCTCTCCCGGAGATAGGGCGCCCCGCGGCATCTTTGTTTCCATCTTTTTCATCGCATTTGCCAGGGCACCGGCAAACTCCTTTGGCGATACCTCTCCCCCATCCTCCACGTAATAGACATGCGGCGCAAGACAGGCATGTTGATCAAACATGGAGATGTCATATGCAACAGATGCGGCAAGCGCATCAAGGGCATCATAATTCAATCTGTTCCTGCCAAGCACCCCGAACCCTAACTTATGCCCGTGGGTCAGGACCGTGACCCTGCGGGGGATCCTCTTCATGACAGAGGTCAAGGTCTCCACTCCGCCGAAGAGGATTGCGGCATCCGCCTGATTAAAGGCTGCACTTTCCAGGTCTTTATTCCCTCCTTTCCAGTAAAGGGCTGCGAGACTGCAAGCCATTTCAGGGTCAATATCCTCAATCGTCTTTAAGTAGAGAGGGATAAATGAGGGTTCACCTGATGCCAGTTTTCCCAGGCAGGCGGACTTTATAAGGAGAGACCTCATGAAAACGAGATGGGGAAGGGCCGGGATATTCCCTGAAAAAAAAGAGACGATAAGCCGGGGTCCAAAGGCCCTGCAATAACCGTTTAAACTTTCCGAGTATTGAAAATCATCTAAATAGAAGGGATTTCCTGTCTCTGACTTGAGAGCACGCAGGATATCTTCCTTAAGGGAGCTTTTCATCTCCACATCAATGCTTTCATCCACTGCCCCGGGAGAAAGGCCGGTCATTACAGGTATTATCTTCAGCGCCAGTTTTCGGTATGGATATTTCCTGTCAAGCCACAAACGGGAGGCCTTGTCGAGTGTATGGACGATTTTCTCTACAGGCATACCGCTCAAGTATTTATCCCTCTTCTCTTTTAAGTAGCCTGCAAGAAGTGCCACCTTTTTTTTTGTGAGAACCGGAAACTTTAAATGGACAATTTTGTCCCCGCGTTGATACTCTCCTGTTGTTACGGGGGGCATCTCAGGGCTGAAGCCGGGCGGGAAATAAAAGCCATTTGCCTCTATTACCTCCATCACATTCCCCTCCATCATATCCCTTCCATGATACCTGTCATCCTGCTCATCTCCTCTATTGTCAGGGAACAGCCGCGGACATCCCTTTCTCCGGCCCTCCCTGAAACCTCAAAACCACCATCAATAATCCTTCCAAGATCATCAGTCTGAATAGCGCAAATGTGTCCTCTGTTTGCCAGATCAAAGTACCTCAAAAGACCTGTCTCACCTATGGGCAGAGGCTCAAGAGTATCAGGGTTTACAACCAGGACCCTGGTCCATGGCGGGATAAATTTTGCAGGGAGATTATCCACCCCAAGGCCCCGGTTTTTCAGGTTGTTGTCATAATACTGTGAGGCTGTCTCGGTCATTCCAATGAGGTTTACACAAAATTCCCTTGAAACCCCCAGGAATTCTCCGCAATAATCGAGAAATTCTTCCCTTACCACATCTCTGCTCTTTCCCTTGATCCCGCCTGCATCGAGGCATCTGGAACCTTTCGGGAGTCTGAATTTCAACCTGTTGGCCCTCAAAAAATCGAAAAAATTGATGAAGCCGAATGAACCTCCGCAAATGGTTGCCGGTATATTGTCCTCTTCAGAACTTCTGAGAGCGTCTGCAAGGGCATCGGCATCAAATCCATTCTTCCCTATAAAAAAACGGCTCCCCTGAAGGCCGAAAGAATCTTTCAACCTGTTCATGCCAAAAACCATAACCATATTTGGGGCGATATCAGGGGAAGGAGCAATAACAAAGAGCCTGCTCTTTATCCTGTCGGGAAAAAGGAGGCCTGAGGCAGCATGAGAAATGGTGGCCTTCATCAGTGCGAGTCCGCCCATATCATAGTCTACCCTGCCCTTTTGATCCGGATTAACGGTTCCGCTTGTCATGAATGTTTTAACTGTGAGAGAAGGAAGGAGGGTAAGACGAACCGCCTTAAAGACATCTGTGAAAACAGGGGGAACATCTTTCCAGGAGGCAATATTGCCGGGCGTAACCCCTCTCCTTTGACAATAACGCCTGTAGAGGGGGATATATTTATACTGGAGAGCAAAGCTCCTGATGGCCAGCCGGTTAAAGCCTTCATCATCCCGGTGGTCAACCCCTCTTTCGATAAAAGACAAGATATCTTCATCAACAGCCTTTACATCGGGGGGAAACATTCCCGTACCTCTATATGAAAGGTGATCATTTTTTTTAGAAGCAGCCTTTTTAACATCTCGGTCAGCTCCCCCCTTGAAACCCCTTTTTCGCTTATTATCTCATTTATGGACATGCGGCCGTTCAGCATCTCCGTCAACCAGCCCCAGGCCTTGCCGAGAATCTCCTCTATCTCCTTATTTCCTGAAAGGGCCATGGGTTTAAGACCGTCATCAAGGGCCGGAAGTTCCCGGAATCCTTTATAAAGGCAAAAATCGGTCGGCCGGTAGGCGAAAAGACAGGGTTCCCTTCCGAACTTTCTGTGATAGATATAGCGATATGCGCTCAAACCGGCGCTGATCCCATCGGAGACGGCCCTTGAAAATGAATTATACCCCCCTGCCGTAACATCCCCTGCGGCAAAAATCCCGGGGACGGATGTCTGCATATCCCGGTTTACCTCTATAAATGACGACCCTGACCAGATGTCTCCCATGTTAATCCTGCAAGTGGGTAAAAGTTCATAGGAATTAAAGTCAAGCAATACCCCGGCGCACAGCATATCCCGTCTGCCTTCAGGTGTCAAAACACTTATTCCTTTCAGGCCTCCATCACCCCAATAACTTTCGACCCAACCGCGAATGATCTCACCTGAACCATCTTTGCCTTCCCCGTCATCTCCCTCTTCCTCCATTACAAAGGCAATATCCGACCCTGCGCCTGCACGATTCAGCTCTCTTATAAGGGGAATCAGGTTCATAAGCTTTGGACTGCCTACGATAACAAGTCTCGGCTCCCACCTCCTGCTTAACAACTCCTTCGTGCGGGATACGATAAACTCATACCCCATACTCGTTACCATAAGCCCTTTTCCAAGATAATCTATCTCATTTACAAGAACCTTAATCCCGGTCGTAATAACAACGGCAAGTGACCTGAAGACCTTTCCGCCGGAAGTTATGACCTCTTTCACGTCTCCCCTGCCTGTGATACGCGTAACCCTTCCATAATGGACAGGTATATTTAATTTTAAGATGTCTTTCTTCATACGGCTGAGGATTTCCTTCCCCTCAATTTTCCATGAAGGTCCGGTAAAAAAACACCCCTGCCATGCAGCGAGACCGCCTATAGAAGAATTCTCGATAAGGAGAACACTGCATGGGACGGCCCTGTCTCTTTTCACCCATCGGGCCCTGACAGCAGCGCTTATACCTGCAGGCCCTCCCCCGACTATGATAAGGTCCCAGTCATAATTCATCCGAATTCTCCACAAGGTATGGGATGAGTCCCCCGGAGGACAAGACCTTTTTGATATGCGAATCAATGGGAGAGAATCGATATTTATTTTTACTGGAAAGTTTAATAAAACCGTTTTCCGGATCAATCAGGCATTTCTCTCCATCGCAGGCCCTGTCATGGATATTACCGCATACAAGGGGAGGTATCCCCATATTCACAAGGCTGCGAAAGAATATCCTGGCAAAGGATTTTGCAACAACCGCCTTGATCCCGCAGGCGAGAAGCGCTCTTACAGAAGTCTCGCGGCTGGAACCGCAGCCAAAGTTGTATCCTGCCACAATCACCAGGTCTTCATCCAATGAGGCGCTGTTAACGCCTGAACCAAGCCTTTTCATCCCTTCAAGCAGGCCTTTTTTAATCCTTTCCCTTTCGAGGCTGAAAAAGGAGGGAGGGTGCAGGATATCCGTGTTTACCTGGTCGCCAAGCTTCCATATCCTGCCCTGAATTATAGTTGAAGTATCCGTCATAATAATATCCGTTCATAGTCCTTATCCAACAACTTGTTTCCACGCTCTGCATGGGAACGAGCGCCATAACCCTGAACCTTTAAACCTGTAATCCGTAACCATTTACACCTCCCCTGGATCAGTAATCTCTCCCTTCAGGGCTGATGCCGCTGCGGTCAGAGGGGATGCAAGATACACCATGGATAAGGGGTCTCCCATCCTGCCCTTGAAGTTCCTGTTTGAGGCGCTGACGCACCTTTCACCGGCAGCGAGTATCCCCTTGTCTATACCGCCGCATGGGCCGCAGCCCGGATTCAGGATCACCCCGCCTGCATCCATCAGGGACTGGATATAACCTCTCTTCAGGGCCTCCATATAAACCTTGTTTGATGCCGGCTGAATAATGAGTCTCACATGTCTTTCCACCCTTTTTCCCCCAAGAATATAAGCCGCCATCCTGAGATCCCTGAGTCTGCCACCCGTACAGGAACCTATAAAGACCTGATCGATTGCCACCCCCTTTAAATCAGCCGCATTAACTACGTTTGAAGGACTGTGGGGAAGGGCAACCGCAGGTTTTAGTTGGGCAAGATCTACCTTGATCTTCTCCTTATACTGAAAGTTATCCTCAAAAGGAGGGGTGATTCCTCCCCGGGCTCCTCCCCTTTTCGTCATATATTCATAGGTGATATCATCAGGGAAGAATGAACCGTTTTTTGCGCCCCCTTCCACCACCATGTTGCATATTGCAAACCTGTCATCCATGGAAACGGCCTTGTCTCTATCGTAGAACTCCAGCGCCTTATACAGGAAACCGTCCTGACCTTTTCTTTTCAGGAGTTCAAGAGCAATATCCTTTCCCATGATATATGGGGGGAGTTTTCCTGTAAGGTCAATGCGCACGGCTGTCGGAGGCATAAGCCATGTCTTTCCGGTAATAAGGGTATACAAAATATCGGTAGAGCTCATTCCCGTGGCAAAACAGCCGAGAGCGCCCGCTGTGGTGGTATGGGAATCCGCCCCAAGCACCAGCATCCCGGGCCCAATCCATGGCCCTTCAACAAGGAGCTGATGGCATATTCCCTTGTATACAAGGCTGTTTGTTATCCCCTCCTTCTCGATAAAATCAATGACCTTCTTTACCAGATTGGCCCGTTCCACCGTGGATGGAGGAGCGAAATGGTCAACAGTTATAAGGACTTTTTCTTTGTTCCAGATCTTCTCCTGCAGTTTCTCAAGTTCCGGCAAAAGGAGCACAAGAGCCGGATCATGCAAAAGCACAAAATCGACCTTTACAGGAAGATATTCACCCTCCCCTTCTCCTGTTACATGGTCCGTGATGATCTTTTTTGAAAATCCATTACCCATCCCCCGAAAGCACCTCTTGCACAATTTCCATGAATACGGCCTCCGAAAAACCGAGGCAGCGTTCATAATACTTTTCAAGCTCCACAGCCATTCTGATGATATCCTTTTTTCCCTCTCTTATCTTCCGCTCCTTGACCTTACGGAGTATCTCCTGTAACTGTACGTAATGGGCCTCATATCCCAGTTCTTTTAAAAGGTGTCTTATTGTCCCTGTACCTGTATGCTTTCCGAGGACAAAGGCTGATTTTCTGTTTACCTCCGCGGGGTCAATGCCTGTGTAAATCTCCTTGTCTTTAAGTATTCCATCAACGTGTATTCCTGACTCGTGACGAAAAGAGTTTTTCCCGACAATCGGGGTATGGGGCGGCAGGAATATGCCGGAACATCTCTCAACAAGCCTTGAGAGGTCATAAACCCTTTTGGTATCTATCCCATGGGGCCGACGGATGAATTTATCGATGCCGAGAGCCACTTCATGCAGGGGGGCATTCCCCGCCCTCTCACCAATCCCGTTGACCGTGACGGATGGGCAACTCGCCCCTGCTTTCAGCGCTGTGAGCGTGTTGGCGGTTGCAAGCCCTAAATCATTGTGACAGTGAACTCCGAGCTCCATCCCGCAGGGAACACTTTCCCTGAGTTTTTTTACCATCCTCTCCATCCCGTCCGGTTCCATAATACCCACAGTATCGCAGATAAAGGCCCTTTTAGCCCCCCATTCACCTGCCTTGCGACATAGCTCACAAAGGAAAGGCAGACAGGCCCTCGACGCATCCTCGGCAACGAGATTAACCCTGAGGCCCATCCGGACGGCATAGATAATCATATCTCTTGTCAGCCTCGTTACTTCATCCCCTGTCATCCCGAGCTTGCTTTTAAGGTGTATCGGGCTTACAGGGCATATAAGGAATATCTCCCCTGCCCCGCACCCCCTTGCCTGCTCAACCTCTTCTCGTCTTAACCTTGCCGATACCCCAATTGATGCGGAAAGATCCTCCCCGACGATGGCTTTAATCGTATCCCTCTCCTCTTTAGAGACCGAAGGCATGCCGACATCGAGTATCTGGACTCCCGCCCGGTCAAGCTCCCTTGCAATTCCGATTTTTTCTTCTTTGGTAAAAAAAACCCCGGGGGTTTGCTCCCCCTCTCTCAAGGTACCGTCTAAAATACTGATACTATCCACGGACGCCTCCAACAATCCATCTCATATATCTGCAGTATATCCTTCCCCGGAAAGGGCTGCTGCTCTTTGCGGGATTCGGGTGGAAAGAACAATGGTGCCTGCATCTCGTCCTTTTCAGGAGCCTTTCAAATCCAAACCGGTCCAGGAGCTTTCCGTTTCCAAGGTAATCGGGGATATAATATCCAATACCGCCCGAACCTGCACCTGCCCGAAAAAAATCTTCAAATGAGTTTCTTAAAGATACGATCCCAAACTCCTCAGGGTTCATATACCAGGGGGCAGCAGGCTCAATCGAAATGGGAGATGTCCATGTCCTCCCGATATTTTTAAACCTCCGCTTTATCTCCTTGCGAAGTGAATATGTCTTTGCAAGGTCTTTAAACTTCTCTCCGGGTATCCCCATGGCGAAGAATATATCGACCCTTATTCCCAATTTTTCCGCACGGGATATTGTCTTCATCAATGCATCATTTGAAAATGAAAAGCTCTTGTTACGACGTCTTATCCGCTCATCTCCCGATTCAGGGGAAAGGGCGATAATAGAGCCGTTCAAGTCAAAAGTCGCTGCAAATGCCTTCAGAAAGGTTTCAGAAGGAATAGAAAAAGACTCGAAATAACACTTGACCCTTAGCCCCCTCATCCTTAAAAGAGGAAAAAGTTCAAGGTAATATCTTTCTCCTTCCTTTCCCGGGTCAAAGGCGATATGTATCATCTCATAGCCGGATTCAACCGCCTCAGATACAGTATCTGCGACCTTCGAATGGGTGCGGAATACTACACTGCGCCTGCCGTTTACGAGATACTGGGCCCTGTTGCCGCCTCCGCACCATGTGCAATTGCCTGAACATCCCCGCCCGATATTTAATGGAAAGATGGCAGGCCCCAAGTGAAAATACCTCCTGTTCTTTTCTTTTGAAAGGCCCTTTGCCCATACAAAGGGCATTCCCATGTAATGCACATAATCGCTGCTGTCCAAAAGGAGATCAAGATTCGCAAAGGAAGAGGCGTCAAGGTCTGATTCATTCGCAACGAAAGAGATGGGATTTTCCCTGATCTCATCCCTCTCCCGCCATATAAGGTTGGGGACTGCTTTCAGCTCTTTACCATTTTTAATCGAGGCCATCAATGCCGTAAGGGGGGCCTCTGCATCACCCCGGATTATCGCATCAATCTGGGAAAAGGAGGCCATGATATCCCTCGAAAAGAAGCTTGCAGTGTAGCCTCCGAGAACAATAAAAATATCCGGACTGTATCGTTTTATTTCCCCGGCAACCTTCATGACGTCATATGACTGCTGGTGCCAGTGAAGAGGTATCGCCACAACAAGGGGTTTTTTTTCTTTTAAGAAGGAAAGAGGAGAAAAGACCCCGTTTTTTATCCAGGCAAGTCCGAGGTGCAGTATCTTTGTCTTATAACCGTTACGAACAGATAGATCGGCTAATGACCATGTGCCCATGGGGAGGAGGTTGATGGTCATGCATTCTCCATAAGGACGGGAAAAACTGGAAAACCCGGGCACATGAATAAAGAGAAGATCGAGGGTATTTATCATTACAAAAAGGTTTTTTCTACAAATCTATATGCGTCTTATTTAAAATTGGGTGTCTGAAATTGTTCTTATCCTGCTTACGTTTTTTACCCTATTTATCCTGCGGCGTCTACTAATAATAAATCCGATCAGGAAAGTTGAGGATCAATGCAATAAACTTAGTAATCGTTCACAGGTTCAAGGTACAATTATTGAACCTGTAAACCCGTGAACGGGCACATAAAATCAAAGTTTGACTTCAATCGGGTTAAATTGTATGTTAAAAGTTAAGAAAGCGGTAGTTTTATATTAATGAATAAGGAAAATCAGGGCTTCCGGAATCATGAAGATAAATAGATATAAAATCTTGCCGATCACCATGATTTATATATTCTTTCTCTATATTATTGGAACAGGATGCGCAAGCAAGGAAGAACAAAAAACGAGTCATTTAAAGAGGGCAAGGCAATACTTTGAAAAAATGGAATACAAAAAAGCCAGGATTGAATTTTTAAATGTAGTTCAGCTTGATCCCAATGATGACACGGCTTACTATGAGCTGGGCGAGACCTATCAGAAGTTAAGGCAACCGGAAGATGCCCTTCAATCATATAATAGAGCCATACTGATCAACCCTGACAACCTGAAGGCCCAGTTGAAGATAGCCCGGTTTTTTCTCTCCGCGAAAATGATCGAGGAGGGGAAAAAAAAGGCTGAACTCGTTTTAGAAAGGTCACCCGAAAATATTGACGCACTGGTTATTCTTTCGGAAGCCATGATCCGGAAAAATGATTATAATTCCGCTTCCAGTATCCTTGAAAAGGCCCTTGCAGTCAACCCTGAGGATTTCAAAGCCATTCTTATGACAGGCCGTTTAGCAGCGCTGCAAAACAGGTTTGAACAGAGTCAAGAAGCATATCAAAAAGCGATATCCATTAATCCCTCGTCTCGGATCCCTTACATGGAGTTATCCCGCATCTATGTAAAAAAAGGCATGTGGGATAGAGCGGAAACAGAACTAAAAAGGATGGTTCAGGCATCAGAAACAATGTCCGAGGAATTATTAATTCTTGCCCGCTTTTATGAAACCTGGAAGAAATGGAAACAGGCTGAAAAAACCTACCTCGAAGCAGTTAATTTTTCAGCCAAAGATGATGAGTCTCCATTGATGAATCTGGGTGCATTTTATTCCCGTAGAAAATCATACGATAACGCCCTGAACACCTTTAAACAGGCAGCAAGCATCAAGGAAGGCGATCCGGACATACTTATCATCATTGCAAAACTGCATATTGATTTTAAAAAAATAAACAGGGCAGAGGAAGTAATTGATAAGATATTAAAAAAAGATAAGGGAAATGTAAAAGCGAATTTTTTAAAAGGCTGGATTTGTCTTGATAAAAAGGATTTTCAAGATGCCGGAAAGAGATTTGATTACGTGCTTCGGGAAAATCCGGACAATGCTGAAGCACATTATTTCAGGGCGCTCTGTATGTTGGAAGGTGGGGAGATCAAACTGGCTGAACAGCACCTTGTAAAATCATTGGAGCTTGCCCCCGGACTCCTTAAGGCAAGATTACTTTTAACAGAGTGTTATCTTAAAGAAAGACATCAGGACCTTGCCCGCCTGCAGATTGATAAATTACTTGACCAGGCGCCGGATAATGTGCTGTGCCTCATGGCAAAGGGCAACCTGAAAATTATTGAAAAGGACTTTAATGAAGCTGAAGCGGTTTTCCAACAAATAATCAAACAATCACCCGGTTACGCCCCTGCTTATATCAGACTTGCTAAACTCTGTAACTTTCTCGGAGAGCGGGAAAAGGCCATAGAAAACTTAAAAAAGGTCCTTGAGACAGATCGGAGACAGATAGATGCCCTCTCAATAATTACAGGCATATATATAAAGGATGAAAGATTTGATCAGGCTGTCCGGGTCTGCGAAGAACAGAAGGAGATAAATGAAACAGATGCATCTTTTTCAGCCGCTGTTGAAAATTTGGAGGGGAATATTTACCTGGCAAAAAAAGATTTTAAAATGGCCCGTCATCATTTTGAGAAGGCAATCAATATTGATCCCGATATCCTGGCCCCATATCCTGCGCTTGCAAAACTCAGTATTGAGGAAAAAGAGATTGATAAAGCTATTTCCAAATATAAGGCCATGTTAAAAAAGAATCCGGAATATCTTGCCGGATATATGGCCCTTGGCATAATTTATGAGAAAAATGGTGACGAAAAAAAGGCAGAGGCTGTTTACAGGGAGGCGATTGAGATTAAGAACGATTTTGGTCCTGCCGCAAATAACCTGGCATGGAACCTCGCTGAAACGGGTGGTAATATTGATGAGGCCCTCAGATTTGCACGAATTGCCAAAGAAAAGCTGCCTGACAGCCCGGTCGTCATGGATACGCTCGGATGGATTTATTACCTCAAAGGGAGTTATCTTAACGCTATTTCTGAATTTCAGGCCGGCCTGGAGTGTAATCCCGACAATCCTTTGATCAATTATCATATGGGACTTGCATATTATAGGGAACATAAGCCGGATATGGCAAAGACATTTTTAGAAAATGCTCTTTCGATCGACCGAAACTTCAAGGGTTCAGGGGATGCACGCGATATACTTGCCCATATCAAGACCGTAGGCCCCTAAGGGCTCGCGCAAAAATAACTTAACATTTCGGCATCTCATCTTCAGGTCATTTTTGACATATTTCAGGGAACTGGAAGGAAATAATCTTGGCATATTGCACAGAATTTTTGTTCGTCTTTAAGGCATGGTAACAGTTGCATAATGAACTATACAACTGTCAACACAACGTAGAAGACGGGCAAAAGGCCAAGCAGGATGCTGAGATTATTTTCTGTAAGTTCCCCTAAAAAGCAAAAACCTTGAAATAGCCCACTGTTACTGCGCCTTTTGCTCTTTAAAATCTACCGAACCTAACCTAAAATATGAGCGCCAATTCTGTAAAGTTATTCTTGTGCGAACCCTAACCGTTTTATCGAGATTATTAGAGATGGAAACGAATGAGACAAAGACAATCCTGGTTATAGAAGACGACCCGGACGTGCTTTCCGTAATTATCAAGAATTTGAAATTCTTCGGTTATAAAGTGATTACTGCTTCAGACGGTATGGAGGGGCTTAAGAAGTTGGAATCAGGGGGATATCACCTGGTTATTACTGATATTGTCATGCCTTATGTAAGCGGAGTGGGTGTGATAACAGAGCTTAAGGAAAAAAATCCCGATATACCGGTTATTGCCATTACAGGATATGGCAAGGAACCGGAGGCTGCCGCAATAGAGAAAAAGGCGGATCTTGTGCTTGCAAAACCGGTGATGATATCCGTCCTGAAAAATTATATTGACGGCCTTTTAAAAAGGTAAATATTGATGATGCCCAAACTATACATTTTATGTGGATCTGAAAAGGGAAAGTCATTTGATATCAAAGAAGGAACGACCTTTATAGGACGATCTCCTGACAATGATATCCGGATCAGGGACGGTTCCGTATCACGAAGACACCTGAAGCTTATAAACAAAGACAATAAATATTTCATTGAGGACTTGAAAACTACAAATGGTACATTTTTAAATGACAGGCGCATAAAAACCGGCGAAGAATTCGAGGTATCGTCGGGTATGATTATTATAGTTGGAAATATCCTGGTATCCCTCGACAATAAAGACAGGGGGGATGATATTTTTATCGATGAATTAGAACCTCTTTCAAATGAATTATCAAAAACCGGTATGTTTATCCTGCATAAAGACAGAGACAAAGATACCAATAAAAATTTAGGCCTGGTTTCCAGGGTCTCCGAAGTCCTTATGCAGTCATTAAATATTACTGAAATTCTTGAGAAGATAATGGATTATCTGTTTGAACTCCTAAAGAGAATAGACAGGGGTGCTATTATTCTGATCGATAATAAGACGGGTGAGACCCGACAAATTATAGGCAAAACAAGAAACCATACAGGCAATACCCCATTAAATTTCAGCAGTTCCGTAGTAAATATAGTAATCAAAAAGGGCAAGGCTTTAATTATACCCGACTTGAGCAAAGCAGATCAGAATGGTTTTTCCGATAGTATGCATCAGATCAGGTCCATAATGTGTGTGCCGTTGATCAGTAATTCACAAATCCGCGGCGTAATCTATGTTGACTCCATAAAAAAAGCATATGGGTTTCGAAAAGATGACCTTCTCCTGCTTAATGCCCTGAGCGGCCCTGCTGCAATAGCTATAGAGAACGGACTACTTTATTCGGAGCTTGAGAGATTAGTTAAAGAACGGACTAAAAGTCTTCAACAGACGGAAGAAAAGCTCAGGGAAAGTGAGATAAGATATAAGGCTATTTTTAATAGCATGAGCAGCGGAGTCATTGTTTTTGACGCAGTTGATAATGGAGAGGACTTTATTATCATTGCCCTTAACAAAGCTGCCCGGAAAATTGAAAAAAACAAGAAAAAAATGGTGACAGGCAAAAGACTGCTTCACGCATTCCCCGGCATGAAAGATCATGACCTTTTGAAAGTCTTTAAGCGGATATGGAAAACAGGCCAATCTGAACACCATTCCGTCATGTTACTCCAGGATAATAATACCGAGGCATGGAGAGAATACTATGCATATCGCCTGTCTTCCGGTGAAGTAGTGGCAATTTATGATGACACTACAAAAAAGAAAAAGGCTGAGAAAGAACGTAAGGCCTTGCAGGAGCAACTCCTCGCTTCACAGAAGATGGAGGCAATCGGTACCCTTGCCGGAGGTATGGCCCATAATTTCAGAAACATTTTACAGGCAATCTCGGGAAACATTGAATATCTTGAATTGATAAGCGAAAAAGAATCAGGGATCAGGGAGACAGCAAAAAATATTTATGATTCCATTGAAAAAGGTGTGGATCTTATCAATAATTTGATGCATTTTTCAAAAAAAACGGAAACACTTGAATCAGTTGATTTAAACCTGGCCGATGTAATTATGAAGACATACGCAATTACCGACAGGGTATTTAATAAAAATATTCAGATCAAATTAAATCTGGATAACGATCTTTATACCAGGGGTAACCATTCCCTTTTAAGCCAGGTATTTATGAACTTATTTACAAATGCCAGGGATGCAATGCCGAATGGTGGAACTTTATCGGTCGAGGCAAAAAAGATAGATAATAATATCGTTACTATAATATCCGATACAGGTTGTGGAATGGATAAGGAAACCCAGGAGAAAATATTTGATCCTTTTTTTACGCTCAAAGAGGTTGGAATGGGTACGGGTCTGGGCCTTTCCACGACACATGGAATTATCGAACAGCATAAAGGTTCTATTACAGTTTCATCAATCCCTGGAAAGGGTGCAAATTTTACGATATTATTGCCGTTAATAGAACCGATCTTCCTTCAGGATGAAAGGTTTGAAAAGAAACTGATATTCGGCAATGGAGAAAAGATTCTTATTTTAGATGATGATTCCGATGTGCTTGATTCGCTTTCCAGTGTAATAACATCTTTGGGCTATAAAGCTATTCCTGTTGATAAACCGGCTGAAGCCTTAAAAAGCTACAATTTATGGGAACCTGATGTCGTATTGATGGACAGGAACATGCCTGAAATTGACGGCATAACATGCACTAAAGAAATCATTAAAGCCGATCCAAAGGCCAGGATCGTCATTGTCTCCGGTTATGAAGAATCAGGAGATAATGGAATTGATGAAAACGTTAAAAGCATAATAAAGGGTTATATTACCAAACCATGTAACATGGAAGAACTGAGCCGTACCATCTCAATGATTCTGAAACAATAAGGGACGTTTCCAGTACCTAATGATTTATGAAAAAAGATCTGAACATCCTCATTATCGACTCTGATCCTTCGGTTATTGCCGGGTTGGAGAAGAGTTTAAATTATCTTGGATTAAGACATTATCATGCCGCCGCGCCGGGCATAGACATTGATCAATTAAATGCCATAAGCCCTGAGCTCGCTATCCTCGGCCCTTCTCTCAAGACTGAAACCTGCCTTAAGTGTATTCATACGTTAAAAATAATTGATCCTGCCATACCTGTTTTGACATCCCTTGATGATGTTTGTAATAATGGTGTTACAATAAGCACTCCTTTTGAAGGTCTCCATTGTTTCCTTCCCGGCATGAAACCGGATAAGATTTTAATGACTATTGAAGATTCATTAAGACATAAGGCCGAATGCAGATCACGGCCTGATTTCCAGTTAATTATCGGGCAAAGCCAGGAGATTATAAGGGTAAGGCAACAAATAAGAAAGGTCTGTGATAAGGATATTACCGTCTTAATCACTGGTGAAACGGGTACCGGCAAGGAATTGATCGCTCGCTCCATTCATTACCATTCTTCACGAAGCAAGGGGCCTTTAGTCAAGATAAACTGTGGAGCCATTCCGGAAGAGTTGCTTGAAAGCGAGGTCTTAGGCTTTCAGAAAGGCGCTTTTACCGGGGCCTGCAAAAACAAATCGGGCCGGCTTGAAATGGCCAATGGGGGAACACTGTTTATTGACGAAATAGGAAGCCTTCCCCTGTCACTCCAGGTAAAATTTCTCCAGGTACTTGAGGAAAAAGGATTTTCAAGGCTTGGCGGAACCTTTGACAAGGCAATAGATGCAAGGATAGTGGCTGCCACCAATTCCGATCTGACAAAAATGATGAGTGAAGGGACTTTTAGAAAGGACCTTTTCTTTCGTTTGAATGTTGTGCAGATAAAAGCCCCGCCTTTAAGAAATAGAATGGATGATATCCCCCTTTTGATTCATTATTTTCTTAATAAGTACAGTTATGAATTCAAAAAAAAAATAAAGAATATGCCTCAAAGAGTCATAAACCTCTTTATGGCATATCATTGGCCCGGTAACGTGAGGGAAGTTGAAAATTTAATCAGGAGGGCAATTGCCCTAAGCGACTGGGATTTTGTCTATAATCAGATAAAGATACAAGAGACTAATCAAAATCAGAGCGCCGGCATTCATCCGGGGAATAGCGCCAATAACACAGATTGGGAGGATAACAGAATAAAAAGTTTTATAAAAGAAGAGGCTTTTTCATTAAAAAAGATAACCAGGACATACGTCTCCGAGGTAGAACATCGGGCAATCAGAAACGCTCTTAAGAAAACCAGATGGAACAGAAAAAAGGCTGCCCGTTTATTAAAGGTAAGCTACAAGACGCTGCTAAACCGTATAGAAGAGTTTAATATCAAACCTTAGGAACAAGGAAGAATTAATTTCTCCAACTATGCATCACAGCTTCAGCCCATCTTTGCCCGATCTAAAAGTACAAAAATCTTGAAATAGTTCACTATTCCTGCAACTTTTGTGCTTTTAGATCGAACAAACCTGACCTGACTCTGTGCGCCTGCCTGGGGATGTTATTTCGTCCTCGTCCCTTAACTGATTTTACTAATTGACTTTGTTGCATAAAAGAATTATATAAAATCATTCTTCAAAGTTTTTAAGATAGTATAGATATTCAATAACTTATCTGTAATTTTCAATAATTTATGGAGGAAATGCCTTATGGCAGAAGAAGCAATAAACCTGAGAGAACAACAGGGAGAATTCAGAAAAAAGGTTAGGGAAATATTACCAGAAGGTAATTTAGACCTTTGTCTTACTTGTGGGGCCTGTGCCAGCGGTTGCCCTGCTACCGGTCTTGAAGATATGGATCCCAGAAAGTTTGTCAGGATGGTGGTGCTGGGAATGGATGAAGAGGTAATGACCACGCCATGGGTCTGGATGTGCAGCATGTGTCAGCGTTGCATTTATGTTTGTCCCATGAAAGTGGATATCCCCCGGATGGTTTATCTGGCACGTCAGACCTGGCCGCGTGAAAATCGTCCGAAAGGGATACTTGGTTCGTGTGATATGGCGCTGAGAAATGATAGTTGCAGTGCTATGGGGGCATCTCCCGAAGACTTCCAGTTCGTTGTGGAAGATGTAGCTGAAGAAGTCAGAGAGACACAGCCGGGCTTTGAAACACTCCGGGCGCCGATAGATAAACAGGGTGCAGAATTTTTCCTTAACCAGAATTCAAGGGAGCCAGTAACCGAGCCGGATGAAATGATACCGCTCTGGAAAATTTTACATGTTGCAGGGATTGACTGGACTTACGGAAGCAAAGGATGGGGAGGAGAAAATTACTGCATGTTTCTCTCCGATGATGATGGCTGGAAACATATTGTCAGCACAAGTATCAAGCAGGCCGAAGACCTGGGGTGTAAGACCTATCTAAACACTGAATGAGGCCACGTAACCTTTGCAGTCCTGGAAGGACTGAGAAAATTCGGAATCAAGACTAACCTGGATGTTGTAAGTATCTACCAGTATTATGCCAAGTGGATCAGGGAAGGAAAATTAAAGGTTAATTCTGACTGGAATAAGGATCTGAAAGTCAAGTTCACTGTTCAGGATCCATGTCAGATTGTACGTAAAAGCTATGGAGATCCAGTGGCGGACGATCTTCGGTATGTGGTAAAAGCAGTTGTGGGAGAAGAAAACTTTATTGACATGACCCCAAACAAATCAAACAACTATTGCTGCGGCGGCGGTGGTGGATATCTCCAGTCCGGTTATGTGGATGCGCGTCATCAATACGGCAAGATCAAGTTTGATCAGATCACAGCCACTGGAGCTGATTATTGTATAGCTGCCTGTCATAACTGTCATGCACAGATTCATGATCTCGCTGAGCATTTTGAGGGTAAATATCACACAGTCCATCTATGGACACTTATCTGCCTTTCTCTCGGTATCCTTGGAGAGAATGAACGGGAATATTTAGGTCCTGATCTGGCAGAAGTGGGATTATAATATATACTTTAAATCGGCCCGTTTAAAAACAGACATCCCGTCCCTGAACAGGCGGGATTTTTTTTAGATATTTTATTGGGCATTGTTCATTTGTACGTTGACACTTTTGAAACAACAATAAGACGCTGGTACACACAGATAAACACAGATAGTGTTGTTTTTTTGTTTTTTAAAAAAAGGGGTAAAGTACTTTTGAAGTGATATGAAGGATGCCGGATTATAATTATATTTAATGAGGGCAAATAATGGATGTATACGATATAAAATCAAAAGAAGAGTGGCAGGATATCCTGGATGATGTCAGTCACGAATTAGGAATACCCGCCTCCCTCGCGGATAATAAAAACGCCATATTACAATCCAGCGGGAAACGAAATGAACTATGTCTAAAAATACGCGCAAATAGTCAGGCATTAACATTTATTTGCGGCCAGACCCAACAGTTTATGGCGGAACAGGCTAAGTCGACAAAGAGGCCTTTCATTGATGCATGCGAAGCGGGAATGTCAAAATTTGTGCTGCCTCTTTTTCTCAAAGGAGAATGGGTTGGATCCTTTACAGCTTGTGGTGCATGTATTCCAGGCAATGAAATCGAAGATTTCATTATTCAGAAAAACAGTGGGTTGAGTGAAGAAGAAATAAACCTGCTTAAAGTGCATGTACCGCAGATCGAAGAGTCAAAGTTTGTTGAAACTGCAAACAGATTATTCAATGAGTTGCAGAAATATGCATAAAAATATCGACCTGTGCGGTTCGCTTTTGGATAAAACTGTTCAATATCCTCTTTGCCTCATTTTTTACGAGCTCTTACCACCATGATATATTTTTTTCATATTCAAAAATGAGATCTATCAATTTTCCATAGTCAGCATCTTCTTCATAGAGTTTGAAAATTATCGATTCGCCTTCCGAAACGATCCGCATCAGGGTTTCAGTGTTCTTATCAGGTTTCGATTTCAAGAGGTGGAGAGTTTTCATCCGTTCTTCCTTTAAAGTCTCAAAAGGGAATTACAAGGTCCATTTTTCTGAGTTTCATTCCCATATCTTTAAGACTCATATAATTAATGCCGTACTTTTCAAAGTTTAACCTGTTGCTGGAATAATATTTCGCATCCATATCGTCCAGCCATTCAAGATTTTCCCTGAATTTTTCCGTCATCTCAATTTCAAAATCCAGGATAAACAAGTAGACATAGAAATTTTCAACTGCCAGACCAAGAGCCGCACGAGACCCTTCCCACTGGTCCTCTTTCCTGCGAATCAAAAAAGCTACATTTTTGATATTCTGCATGTTGAAAATTCCTTATCTATAATACTATATATCGGTCACATTCCTCGATTATCTCACCATGAACAGCCTGGGTGGCATAGTCCTTTTCAGTAATGCCCGTGACCGGAGATTTTAGACAGTTACTTTCAAATGAGACTTTGCAAAGCGCCATTTTAGCCAGGCCGTTAAGGCTTGCAAACAGGCTATCTTGTGTTAATAACACTCCCTTGTGAGTAAAGAAGATGGTTACATCAATTTGTTTCTTTTCGGCAGCGTTGCACAGCTTAATAATCTTATCGAGGTGCTTATCAGAGCTAACAAAAATCCCTAAGGTTCCAGCCATATCATTACCTGTAAATATTGCGACCTGTGCTATTGAAAAACTATTCAAAAACAATCACGAAAAAACGAAAAAAGACATAAAAATCAATTTAATATTCTTTGAGCAAATTTTTAAAAATTCTGGAATGGATTCCAGCGCTTTTTATTGCATGAATGCTGAACAATCAGGAAATGAAAGCATTGGGGACGAGGACGAAATAACATCCGCATCAAAGGCTTTTCTAAGGTAATTTGCAATATCAAGTCAATGGTATCTTTTTCGTATTTTCGTAATAATCTTCTTTTTCGTGCGTTAGACAGCCTGACGCATAACCGCACAGATCGAAATATTGCGCCAGTTTATATGAGGCAGAGTCCCTGCAAAAAAAAGGTTCCCGGGCAGAACTGGGAACCATAGAATTTGTGGGCTTGTGATATACCCCGATTTTAGCGCGACTAATTCAAAGAGATCTTAGCGCCTCTATAATCAATAATGGGTATTCTTGTTTCCTTTACGTCCATATTACTAAGAGCAATGGCATCAGCATGTTCATCGATCCATAACTTATAATATCTCAATAAAGAGGGATCATGAAAAATAATAGTTTCACCCATGAATTTTAATTCCTCAATTAAGCGCCAGTACAAATGCATTCCCATTCTCCTTATTCCTTAATATAAATAGGGCGTTCACCAAAGGTACAAACTTAAGACAAAAGTTTTACCTGGATCAGCCCGGCCTGCCCTCCCTGTCCAAGATACGAACAGAAGAACAGGCTTGCTTAAATAAATTTTGATTTTAATTCTTAATTAGAAAAAATTCAATATAAATATTATCCCGAACAGCTCTTAAAACTTTTCGTCCGTGTGTAAAAGATGGTAAAGACCATTACCAGTCCTACAATAGCGCCAAGTGATATCCAGGAATTGTTATAACCTATGGTATCAATGCCGTAGCCAAATATCGGAGGAGAGATCACGACCCCGAAATAACATATGGTTACCCACAGCCCAATGGCCTGGCCGGCCTTTTCAGGCCCTGCTATTTCACCTATCAGGGTCAGGAAAAGGACATTAAAGCCGAAAGCGGCAAACCCGAAAAAGGCGGCAATAATACCAATTATCATATAATGTGTGTTAACCGGCAACAACCCTATAATAATACAGGTTATTGACGACATAAGACCTATCAGGATGACTTCATTATTTCGATGTTCGGCAAAATACAGATCGCTTATCCTGCCCCAGAACACCCTTCCAAGGGCGCCGAAACCCTGGGTAAGACCCAGGAACAACCCTGCCTGAACTTTAGTATATGAAAAGTAATGCACCATATACAGGGCCAGATATGCCGTGCCTGACATCTGCACTGCCGCCAAAAATATACTGATAATGCTATAAAAAACTATTTGTTTGTTTTTCCAGACAGAACTGCCCTTTTTTTTCTTAACAGGGATTGAACATTTATCTTCCGGTTTCTTTTTCGTTACGGTAGCCGGGTACATAACATATCCGATAAACCCGAAGAATATAACAGCAACCGCAACAATTGCAACTGACCAGCGCCAGCCTGTCACCTCTGCAACAGAAGGAAGAATCACTGCCGCCGCCATAGTTCCAAGTGTAAAACCCGTCTGTTTTACTGCCATGGCGGTCGCTCGCCACTTTGCTGTAAACCAGAGAATAACTCCCTTGCTTGTTGCCGGATTCAAAACCCCGTAACCCATACCTGCAATGAAAAGAAAAACAGCCATCAGGTTGAATGATGGTGAACATGCCACAAAACCGAGGCTTAACCCAAAAATCAAAAGTCCAAGCGTAATTGTCTTTGGCACGCCCCAATAATCAGAAAGCAGCCCGACAGGAAAGCCTGATGCAAGGGCCCCAAAATATATCAAAGAGACAAAGAGGCCTAAACTGGCGCTGCTTATGTGCAGTTCTTCTGAGATAAAAGGGAGTAAGGGAGCAAAGCATAATGCAGCAAAGGCCGAAAAAAAATATGTGCCGGTAAAGATTGAGAGTATTTTCCATCTGTCTGCCCTGCTCAGAATATCCTGATCTTCCATTCCCATTTTAATTTACCTCCTGTATGCAGATTATTTGGCCCCCGACGCAAGGCGGAACAAGTACAGCCATGTATGCCAATTACAAGGACAGTGATGTTAGGAACGAGGAAGAATTAATTTTCCCAACTAATACATCACAGCTTCAGCCCATCTTTGCCCGTTCTGAAAATACAAAAATCTTGAAATAGCTCACTACTCCTGCAACTTTTGTGCTTTTGGATCGAACAAACCTGGCCTAAATCTGTGCACCTGCTTGGGCATCCTTCATTTTGACTTTACACTTGGCAGAAAAGTGGCAGCGGCATCCTGCCGCTGATTTAAGAGGCTATAAGCCTCTTCTACAATTTACAATTTTTAGTTCCAATAAAAGTGTCAGGTTGCTCTCCACCCCGCCTCGCGGCAATCCTGAACAATTCGATTATTTACTAAATACAGGAAATAATCATTCTGAATAAAATTTATCTAATTAAAGAAAAAAGATGCAGGACTGTTACAGTCCTGCATCTTTATCCGTGTTATCTATCTGTTTCGGTCGGGAAGATCATCTTCCAACGATACCAATGCTGATAATATTATTGATTGGAAATCCACCGAGGTTGTGTGTAAGGCCATACTTGGGATTTTCGATCTGCCTGTCTCCGGCCTTTCCCTGCAACTGTTTATACATTTCATACATCATTCTGAGACCGGAGGCCCCGATGGGATGTCCAAAACACTTAAGCCCGCCATCAGGCTGGCACGGTATTTTTCCATCTAATTCATAAAACCCATCTTTTATATCATCACCTGCCTTGCCTCTTGGAGAGATGTGGAGGTCTTCATAGGTTACAAGCTCTGTGATGGAGAAGCAGTCATGAACCTCCATCATACCCACCTCTTCTCTCGGATTTGTGATGCCGGCCTCATTATATGCCATATCCACGCATTTATTGGTCGTCTTGACATAGGTCCCGTCCCAGTCAGTATACATCAATTCTTCACCGGAGCTGATTGCTACCTGCATGGCCTTGACAAGAACAGGATCCGACCTGAAATTCTTGGCCATATCCGCACGGCAGACAATAGCCGCGGCAGAACCGTCACTCACACCGCAGCAGTCAAAGAGACCTAATGGATAGGCTATCATAGGCGCATTCATTATCTGTTCAACTGTTGCCTCTCTTCTTAGGTGGGCCTTTGGATTTTTGGCGCCATTCTTATGACTTTTTGCGGATATCATGGCAAGCAGCTTTTTCCCCTCTTTCGGATCGATGCCATATTTTGCAAAATAGGCATTTGCCATCATGGCAAATGCCCCCGGAGCAGTAACATTGGGCATTATCATCCTGTTCTTGTTTCCCATCTGGGTAAAAAGATCAGGAAGTCCTCCATAGCCGGTATCCTTTAATTTTTCCACACCGAGGGCAAGACAAATATCATAGGCCCCTGAAGCCACGGCATAAACTGCGTTTCTTAATGCTTCAGTACCGCCGGCACAAAAGTTTTCAACCCTTGTAACGGGCTTAAACGGGAGCTTTAAAGTCATGCTGAGCGGCATGCCGGTCTTTCCAACGTTATTGCTGTCCATACATGTGCTGAACCAGGCAGCATCAATATCTTTTTTTTCTATTCCAGCGTCTTCAATAGCTTCCTGAAACGCTTCAACCATTAAGTCTTCTCCGCCTGCCTCCCAGCGCTCACCAAACCGGGTGCAACCCATTCCGATAATAGCGACCTTATCTCTTATACCTTCTGACATTTTTTACCTCCTAAGTAAAACAACTACCCATCTATATTTTTCAGGATAATTGCTCTCTTTTTCATATAAAATTAGTTGAACCTGTCCTCAAATACCTGTTGGACTGAATTAACAGGTCTTAAATCGAGAAATACCGGTGCATACATCTATCAAAACTAATCCATAACCGGAACAGCTTTCCAGAAGTAGGCATGGATTGCGAAAGTTTCATCAACATATTTTTTTCTGAAACTCATTTCAATGGGCATATTAACTGATAAGGACTCAGGATCAATATCACTTATATCAAACCAGTATCTTCCTCCCCCATCGAAATCCACCATCCCATACATTCCCGGAGGACTTGGGGTAAACGCCAGGTGATCAACCGTAAAACTTCTCAGGGTTCCCTTTTTTTGTGAGAACCTGTATTTTTCCATCTCGCCTACAGCGCCGCAGTCCGGCTTAACACATATTATCTGGGATGGGTATTGCGGGGTGCCGCAAACCTTGCATTTGGTGCCGCAAAGGCCTAAGATTTGGTCGCGAAGCCTCCACAATTCCGATAATGGCGTAAACGGCATGATTTCTCCGCGGATACCTTTTTCAATAGGCAGAATATTACGGAAGCTTAACATTTTTTCATAACTCGTCAGCTCTGTTTTCGCTTCGAGGTGTTTTTTGATCCCTCTTCTATTCCCCTTGATGTCATTAATCTTGTCGGTTACTTCAAAAAGAAGCGCATCGCTTCCTGTTCCAAAGCTTGCAATTACTATCTTGTCGCCCGGTTTGGCATCCTCTAATGCGGCAACAAGCAGCATAAGCGGATTGCTCGAACCGGTATATCCCACATTTGCCAGCAACGGGTCCTGTACCTGTGAAGACTCAAGGCCTAATTTTTTTCCGATTTTTTTGTGATCACCTGCATAAAGGCACGGATAACCGACTTTGGCAAGGTCTTTTGGATCCACATTATATTTTTTTAGCACTCCTGAAATGGCTTCGGGAATAAAAACCGAGTAGCCAGCATCACGAATAAACCTGTCTTCCCACTGACGGTCATATTTGTCATCTTCAGCCTTCCAGTGATCTACGAAATCGTACGAAACGGAAAAAGAGCCGATAAAATCAGCAACGACATTATCATTTCCTAAAATAAGAGATGCAGCGCCATCACCGAAGAGCTCTTCCTGAGCGCTTCCGGGCCTGCCTACACGGCAATCCGATGCGCACACTATTACATTTCTTGATGTCCCTGCCTGCACGGAATCCAGGGCCGAGAGCGTGGCGGTAGTCCCCGATTTAACGGTATCGGTAAAATCAGCTGTACGAATATCACTGCGTAAATCAAAAGCGGTTGATATAATCTCCGCGGTCTGTCTTTCTTTGTAAATTGCGGAAGTGCTTGCAAAATAAGATGTGTCAATAATGTCGGGATCAATATCACTCAGACAATCCATGCCTGCGGCAACGGCCATGGTTACTGCATCTTCATCATAATTGGCCACAGCCTTTTCACCCTTAAGATACGTAGCCGGGTTAACCCATCCTATGGATTTATAAATAATTTTGCGGTCTATCCTGAATTTTGGAATATAAGCGCCGTAAGAGACGATTCCTGCCATCTGTTTTACCTCCTTAAATAAATTAATACCCGTAAATAATATTATTCTATTCCGGAACATTCATCTGCCCATTGCTTAAAGTGTTTCCGTAAAAATACATGTTTTTGCGAAAACAGAAAGAAGCCCTTACCATTTCTGATACACACAAAACAGAGATACATCAGTCAAGCTTCATACATAATAAAGGGGCAAAAAAATACCGGGGCTACCAGAAGTTAATTTGTGTTACAAGCTCCTTTCTTTTTAATATTTTTGTTATCTCTTTTTTTGAATTTTCATCCACGACAGGTTCCACTTCGGAAATCTGCCGGCCGGATTCATTTCTTTTCTTCCAGTTGCGGATATATCCCGGGACAAGGGCATACCTGCAACCACCCATGCCGCAGCATGACGTTTCAATTTTTCCCATTCCGATAATACATAATACAATATCATCCTTGTATTCAAGCTTCCATTCCTTTTCTACAGTATAAAAGCCTGATATGGCCTGAATCTCAGTGTCGGGGTTTGTTGTTTGATGAATATATTCCATAGATTAATGTATAAGATCTTTTATTGCTCAGGTGCTCAGTTAAAAGGCTAAAGGAAAGAGAATCATTTTCAGCAGAAAATAATATAGTTTTTATTTGCAAAAGCACATATGACTATACATCCCATGTTTTACTTTCAATCATCATCTTTCAATCTTTTACCTGAATAATCATGGTATCTTTCACTAAACCCTTGAATATTCCGGTTGATAACATTCAAATATCCGGATGAAAACTACAAAATCGGATCTACTGCAAATAGTTCTGCTATGTTTTGCCTGGATAAACAGTATTAACATGATAGTTTCTTCATCCTGTTGGATTTATATCATTTCTATCCTGTTATCCTTTCAAAGATTTTATTTTACATACGGTAAACAATTACGATATACTTTATTATATAATGATAAACAAGAAAAAACTTTTTGGTAATCGTTGATAACGTACAAGATGTAGTTATACCTCAAAAATTACTTCGCAACACTCGTCACCATCTGCCAGGGTCTGAATGATGCTCAACTTTACAGGCATTTCAGTTGCACTTTCAAATATCCCCCTGTCACACCCCATTGCCGCTGCGCAGAGGTCCCTGCCCTTTCCCTTGAGGCCAAGGGCACATGCATATGATTTCAGATGGTAAACCTTATCATCCAATTTAATAAGGTCTATTTTTGTGCCCCGCTTGCGCGCGCCATCCGTAAAGGACCTGGCAACCGTGCTCAAATTAGTGTCCGGCAGGTTTTTCTTCATCTTTTCTCCGACCGCAAGCCCTAATTTATGCCATACATATTCAATTTCAGGCAGGGCATCAGCGCCAAATTTTGAATACATCTTTTGGCTTAACAGTGATAGTGCATCCCTTGCAGAACTTACGTTAATCTCCTGGCCCTCACTCATAATAATTACCTCCCTGTAAAAACCGGTTTTCTTTTTTCCATAACCGCCTTAATTCCCTCTTCCGCATCTTTGCTCATGTTTATCTCATCAACAAGCCCTGCCAATTCCTTTTCAAGGGATGGAGCAAGGCGGTTTTCCTCAAAGAGTTTTTTAATGGTTAATTTTGTAACCCTCACCGCCAAAGGGGCTGTTTCTTCTGCAAGTTTATTTGCAAAAGAATATGTAAAACGCTCAAGTTCATCATGTTTTATCACCTGATTAACAAGCCCTGTTTCTCTTGCCCTGTCTGCGTTAATCAAACTTCCGGTCAGGAGTATTTCTTTTGCCGCTTTAATGCCGACCAGCCTTGTCAGACGCTCAATAGCGGTATAATAATAGGTCCTTCCCATTTTAACGAGGGGCACTCCGAATCGAGCGTCTTCGGCAGCGAAACAAAAATCTGAAATAACCGAAATATCAAGACCTGCCCCTATAGCCGGACCATAAACCATTGAGACAAGAGGCAATGGACAATTTATCAGACCTTCAATACAATAGGTAAGTCCTTCGATTGTACGTTGAAACTCTTTATATCCACCGGCAACGTCCCCTCCGGATGTAAAGATCTTTTCACCGGCTCCTCTCAGGATAATAACCCTGGCCTTACCCTCTTTATCTATTTCCCTTACAAGGTCTCCCAGACTGAAGAGGGCGTCGGCATTCAAGGCGTTTCTCTTTTCCGGGCGGTTAAATATTAATGTAGTAAGATGTCTTTTATCTTCCCTGATAATTTCATTTGCCATAGACATACCTGATATACAGACCTCGGAAATTATAGATTGAATAAAAATGCGAAGAGCCTTATTATTCAGGTCGTTCGGCCATTACACAATGATTTACTGGACAGACACAAGCAAAGAGATTGATTAAAAAACATATACTGCATACAATATGTCCTCCCCTGATTCCGTTATAATCAGAAAAAATATTACCGATTGAATTATTGCTCTCGTTCCCACGCTCTGCGTGGGAATGCATACCAAACGGGCATCAACAATCACTGCCCCTGTAACCGGCATATAACCCATGAAGGTTCTTTCATTTTTTTATTTTTATCACTTATATTGATTGAAGATCAAGCTCTAAAATAGAATTTGCAGCAACCTGAAAAAAACATATTTTACTCACATTATCATAGCTGATAATTATTTGAAATTACACTTAATTTACTTTATTGCATTCAGGGACACATAATTACGGTAATTTTATTTGTAAAGGACGAGGACGAAATAATTTCCCCGACACCTGTTACATACCGTCTGATTCGATATATGATATTAATTTCTTGCACACCAGAAGATCAGTGGGATATGCCATTGGTTCAGGCAAGGCATGTAAAGAAAAGAAATCAGCTTTACTTGCATCGGATCCTGCTTTGAGCTCCCCCCCGGTATGTCTGCCCCGGAACCATATGCCTACGGTTTGATTTTCAAGGTCATGAAAATTTGAATGCACGTCAAATACAGGGCCAATCTCCACTTCCAGTCCGGTTTCCTCCATGAACTCGCGCCTTGCCGCTGAGCGAACATCTTCTCCCCATTCTACATGTCCGCAGGGTATGCACCACATCCCCTCGTAAGACCCCAACCGCTTTACAAGGAGCAATTTGTCTTTTTTCATCAAAATTACCGCAACCCCTATTGTTGGGTTCCGGTAATGAATCTTCTTACACTGACCGCAATAAAGACGTTTTCTGCCGTCATCCACCCTTTTTTGCAAAGGATTTCCGCAAAAAGGGCAAAATTTCGATTCCATAAGCACCTCACCTTTCGTAAGGGCAAAAATACATTAGTGATTTTTTGGTGTCAAAGATATTCAGTATATTCTTCCATTCGTTCAGATTTGTTCTGCATTTCTCAGACCTTATTTACTGCCTGAAAACTATTACAGTCACATTAACATGATGAATCGAAAATTTGAAGTCTTTCAAATAAATTTGGCCGTGCAATTTCGTATAAATTTTCTTTACGAAGCACAATGAATTGGCATGGAATTTGATATTTTTAACTTTTATACCAAAGATATCAAGAAGTTACAGTAATATTTCACTTGAACCTCATCCCTTTTTATGATAGGATATCTACAAAACTTTTTGATATCCCAATGGAAAGGATAGATTATAAATGTTTATTTTACGGTTCGCTCATTCCATTTTGGCTTTTATCATTCCTTTTACCACTTATAGTAGGTTTCAGGGATCTGTTCAGACTTTTTTTAACTTCAAGATTAGGGTATGAGAGCGTGTAAACATATTCAGAATCAAGTTCAGACCGGCTTTTTATGGTAATATAGCCTGTCTGGAATAAAATAGTCTCAAGGGATAGATTATCAATCTCGAAACTGCCCGGAATTTCATCTCCTGTATGAAAAGATTCAAGAACCGGGACATAATATTTTCTGTCCTGAATAAGTTTTATCAAAAAAGATGGTGAGCCTGTTTCAAACCAGTAATTTCGGAATTTACCTGATTTTAAATAAAGCAGAACATCAAATGGATTATAAACAGGTTCACCCAAAAAATTATAACCATTATACCACTCTTTGATTTCATTCAGATCAGCGAGTTTAAGGGGTTCTTTGAATACAGATTCAAGCTCGTTCCGGGTATAACCGCAAATTGCTGAATAACGATTGTCAAGACTGATATCTTCAAGATTGTTCAGACCGGAAAGTCTTCTTTTTCCTGTGCCAGGGCAGGGGGGGAAAGGGTCAAAAGTATTAACAGGATTATTTTTATGCGTATGATTTTCATAGTTTTTTTTTATCACGAAAAAAGGAAAAAAATGAATAAATCACTTTTTCATAATATCAAGTAAAAAATAGTGCATGCGGTGGATTCAATTCGCTTAAGCCACCAAAACATCTCACGCCAAAGCAAATCGCAGAATAATTTACCCCTGTCGCGACAGGGTGCTTATGGTAACGTTATCAGACCCTCTTTTCCGGCTGATTTGTTCAGGCTTTTGTCGTAACATGCAAAAATAAATTCTTCTTCAATTCTTTGCCGCACAATTAATGCCGAGGCGAGATGGATGGCATCAAATCCTTTAAGTGGATGCGTGGCTATCACTCTTTTAATGGTTTTGTTTA
>JAGGXA010000079.1 GCA_021163285.1 Deltaproteobacteria bacterium
AAATATATTTGAGTTCGTATCATTCTATACCTCCTCTTTGATGTATACATTATAGTTGTACATCTTGAGGGTTTTGTCAAGGCTCAACGCCACAAATCACCGGCAGTAAAAAGCAGGGCGAGGAACGAGCGGCGCTTTTTACTGCCCGAGTGCATTTGCATTGTTAGGGTTTCTCATTCATTGGAATTACTATATTGACAAGCTTCCAAAATAAACCATCTCGCTTAAAAACAAACCTTGCTTTTTCGCCCTTATCATTTGGAACCTAAATAGAAAACTTGCTAACAGAATCATATGAGAACATAGGAGGCTGTCCGAGAATAGCAATTTTTTTCAAAATCAAGGCTTGCTCAAAAAATTACCGCAGACATATAGTTGATATTTCGAGGATAATTTTTTGAGCATAACGCAGAGTTTGGAAAAAAGGGTATTCCCGGACAGCCTCCCAGGTACAACTAAATTATCATACGAAATTATCATGAAAAGACGTCGGAATTCCAAACAATGTCAATAATGTCCTATTTTTTAGTCTTTACACTTTAGTGTCTAAGATAATAGTATAAATATAGGTAACTGTTTCAGCGTTCAAAGTGCAAGGCGTTAATAGCTGAGCGTAAAGACAGAGTTTATTTGAAAAGAACCATTTATTGCAGGTAAATCGAGTGTAAAGACAAACTTCAAAAGAAGGTATTTTAAAATGAGAAAGTTTTTATGTATAATTCCTCTTCTTTTATGTTCTTTAACCGGTTGTGTACATGTAATCTCCATGGATTTAAGGGAAAAAGTTGATAAGAATATTTCCTTTAAAGAAATAATTAAAGATCCGGATGCCGTAAAAGGAAAGACTGTTCTTATAAGCGGAGTTATCCTCGGTTCCAGGAATACAAAAGAAGGCACTTTAATAGAGATACTCCAAAAGCCGGCAGATCTCGAAGAAAGGCCGAAAGAAGTTTATAGATCCGACGGGAGATTTTTAGCGTTATATGATGGTTATCTTGATACGGAAATTTATAGTCGAGGAATGGAGACTGCAGTCGCAGGGGAAATAACAGGAAAAAGGATCCTCCCGCTTGATGAGATAGAATATTCATATCCTCTTATTTTGATTAAAGAAATACATCTATTTAAACCGAAAAAGGAAGAAATGTCTTATAGAACTCCCTATCCCTATTGGTATTATCAACCATATTATTGCCCATATTGGTATCTATGGTATTAAAGCCAAATTGACTATTGCCTGGGAAAGTAAATATTTGTAATGAGGATTTTTGACTTCAATGTTTTCTCGGTCATTAACCCTGAACCATTTAATCTGCGAACGTTTGCAAAATGAGAAGATCCGGAGGCTGAATAATGACAGATCCGTCACATATAAATTATTCCGAACTTGACCACCCTGAAATCCTTCCCTTGATATTTCATCAAAGAGTTGAGGAAATTTACGGCCCTGCAGATAAAAATCCAGCAGGTTATATGTTTATACCTGTTGGAGAAGGCCAATCGATAGGGGCGCGTCTGCATCATTCGGGTAAAGATGCTCCAACCATACTCTTCTTTCACGGCAATGGTGAGATAGTTGCAGACTATGATGATTTGGGGCCTGTTTATGCGGGAAACGGCATAAATTTTCTGCCTGTCGATTACAGGGGCTATGGCCGGTCTACAGGGACACCGACAGTTACAGGGATGATGTGTGATTGTCATTTGATATTTCAATATATCAAAGAGTGGCTTGGTTCAAACCATTATACAGGTCCAATTATTATAATGGGACGGTCATTGGGAAGCGCCTCCGCGCTTGAGCTTGCGGCAAATTATCGGGATGATATAGATGGGCTGATTATTGAGAGCGGCTTTGCGTATGCCATTCCACTTCTTAAACTCCTTGGAATCAATATTGATGCCTTTGGAATTACCGAAAAAACAGGTTTTCATAATCATAATATAGAGATGATTCGCAAATTTGATAAACCAACGCTCATCATACATGCTGAATATGACCAGGTCATTTCAATAAAGGAAGGAGAGGCCCTTTTTGATGCCTGTGCTGCTGATATTAAAAAATTTTTAAAGATACCGAATGCCGATCACAATACTATTTTTGTTCATGGTTTTGAAATGTACCTCGCAGAGGTGAAGGAATTGTGCAACTGTTTACGGGTTGAACCGGATATCTTATAAGGAGAAAAAAAATATGACCATAACCCACGGCTTCCAACTGCTAAGAGAGCAAGATATAAAGGAAATTAATACCAAAGCAAATCTTTTCCGCCATACAAAGACCGGCGCCGAGCTGTTATCTCTCAGTAATAATGACGAAAACAAGGTATTTGGAATTACCTTTCGCACGCCTCCTTCGGACTCCACGGGGGTAGCCCATATCCTGGAGCATTCCGTGCTCTGCGGATCAAGAAAATACCCGGTAAAAGAGCCGTTTGTTGAGTTGCTGAAAGGGTCTCTCAGCACCTTTTTAAATGCCTTCACATATCCGGACAAGACATGCTATCCGGTTGCCAGCCAGAACCTTCAAGACTTTTACAATCTTATTCATGTCTATCTTGATGCCGTGTTTTATCCCCGGATTACTCCTTTTATTTTCCAGCAGGAGGGCTGGCATTTTGAACTTGAACAAAAAGATCGTCCTTTATTATACAAAGGCGTGGTCTTTAACGAGATGAAGGGCGCTTATTCCTCACCCGATAACCTGCTTGCCGAATACTCCCTTCAATCTCTTTTCCCTGATAACACGTATGGCTTTGATTCAGGTGGAGATCCTAAAAAGATTCCGGACCTCAGCTATGAACAATTTCGAGTTTTTCATCAAAAATATTATCACCCTTCAAATTCCCGCATCTACTTTTATGGCGATGATGACCCTGAAGAACGTCTCAGAATTATTAACGAGTATCTAAAGGTTTTTGAACCGATCGAACTTGATTCAACAATCCGGCACCAGCCCGCATTTGACCGGCCGGTTCGCCTTACCCGTCCATTTATGGTGGGAGAAGAAAATCAAGCCAAGGCAAAGGGGATGATAACTCTAAACTGGCTGCTCCCTCTGACGACTGATATCCAGGCAAATATTTCTCTTCGCCTGCTTTCGTATATCCTTCTTGGTATGCCCGGTTCCCCTCTTCGAAAAGCGCTTATCGACTCACGCCTTGGAGAAGATATTACAGGTGAAGGTCTGGGCGCCGAGTTAAACCGGATCTATTTCTCCACCGGGCTGAAAGGCATTGAAATCGAAAATGCCGAACGTATTGAATCTCTTATTTTGGAAACACTGGAGACTCAGGTCAGGAAAGGGATTGACCCCTTAAACGTGGAGGCAGCTCTGAACATGATGGAATTCCGTTTGCGGGAAAATAACACAGGCAGTCTTCCAAGGGGCCTTGTCCTGATGCTTCGCGCATTAACCACCTGGTTATATGACGGAGACCCGGTTGCCCTGTTAGCCTTTGAAACGCCCCTTAACGAGATAAAATCGCTTGTAAAATCAAAAAGTTCTTTTTTTGAAGATATAATAGACCGTCTGTTATTAACAAACCAGCATCGCACAACCCTGCTGCTTATCCCTGACCCGGATCTCAGAAAAAAGGAGGAAGCCGCTGAAAAAGAACGCCTTGCAGCGGCCCGTTCAGCCATGTCACCACAGCAATTAGATGAGATAATCGAAAACACGGTAGAGCTGAAGCGCCTGCAGGAGACACCGGATTCCCCGGAGGCCCTTAAAACCATACCTGTCCTCAAACTCTCCGATCTGGAAAGAAAAAACAGGTCTATCCCCTTAATATCAGAGAAAATAAAAGGAACTCCCGTCCTCTTTCACGACCTGTTTACCAATGGCATTGTTTATCTCGACCTTGGATTTAACCTGCACACCCTGCCTGAAAGATATCTTTCTTATATTCCTCTTTTTGGCCGCGCCCTTCTTGAGATCGGAACGGAAAATGAGGATTTTGTTGCCTTTACGCAGCGAATAAGCAGGAAAACCGGGGGGATTACTTCTCAAACATCCAACTCGACCGTGGCAAATTCGACAAGGAGCGCGTCATGGCTTTTTCTTCACGGCAAGGCAATATCAGGCCGGGCGGGGGATTTATTCTCTATACTTAAAGATTCCCTCCTTACAGTTAAACTGGATAACAGGGAACGATTCCGGCAAATGGTATTAGAAGAAAAGGCCAGACAGGAACAAAAACTGATCCCCGAAGGTCATCAGGCAGTCAATTTACGACTCAGGTCGCATTTTGGCGAGGCTTTTTGGGCGGCAGAACAGATGAGCGGTATAAGTTATCTCTTTTTTCTGAGGGAACTGGCCCGGGACATTGAAAATAAATGGCCGGAAGTCCTTTCCATACTCGAAGAAATTCGCTGCACCATTGTTAACAGTAAGGCGGCAATTATGAATATTACCCTGGACAAGGGTAATTGGCCAAGGGTGAAACCCCTGATAAATGATTTCCTGGATGCCCTGCCTCAAGGTCCTGTTTCTGAATGTGACTGGTCGAGAAATTCTTCCGCTCTGTGTGAAGGAATGACTATCCCTGCCCAGGTAAACTATGTTGGCAAGGGAACAAATATATATGAGTCAGGTTATCAATTTCATGGGTCGGCGCTGGTAATAACCCGTTATCTGCGAAACTCCTGGTTATGGGATCAAGTCCGGGTGTTGGGTGGAGCGTATGGCGTTTTTTGCATGCTTGGCCGTCTTTCGGGAGTCCTGACATTTGTCTCGTACCGGGACCCGAATCTTGTTAATACTATTGATGCCTTTGATAATGCGGCCGGATTTCTCCGCGACCTGGATCTTGGCAAGGAGGAGCTTACAAAGAGTATTATCGGTGCAATAGGAGATCTCGATACCTTTATGCTCCCTGATGTTAAAGGATATACATCTATGCTCCGTTATTTATCAGGCGATACGGATGAGGATAGACAGAAGATGAGGGATGAAATACTGGAAACCGGACAGAACGATTTTACCGCTTTTGCCGAGGTGCTTGAAAAAGTAAAAGAAAAGGGTTTGGTAAAGCTTTTGGGAGCTGAAAGCGCTATTAAAAAGGTCGCAGGCAAAAGGCCGGGATGGCTTGAAATTATCAAGGTGCTGTAATCCTCTGTTTTAGTGACCTTGAACCCTGAACCGATAATTATTAACGGTTATTATAATTAGTCTCTGAACGAAAAGCCAAAATTGCCATATTTCCGGTAGATTAAGGATGTTTTTCAAATCGAAGTTTTTAAGCCATTAATTGTTAGCAGTTAGCTTTTAAAATCAAACAGATAGTTCCCCGGACTAATAGCTGACGGCTAAACGCCGACAGCTTTTCGAAAATCTTCGTTTCTTGAATAATGTTTAACTAACCGAAATAGTATCTGTTTTTAGCTTTCGTTATGACACTAAGTTAGGAGAAATTGATCATGAAGAAATATATTATAAATTTTTTTCCTTCCAATCAATCAACGGAAGTAGAAGAGGGTATAACGATTGCCGAGGCGGCACAGCAGGCCGATGTATTTATCAACAATCTTTGCGGCGGGCAAGGTGTCTGCGGCAAATGTCGCGTTCAGGTTACAAAGGGGAAGGCTGAGGCCGAAGAAAATGCCATGGGCTTTTTTTCGGAGGATGATATTGAGAAAGGCTTTGTCCTGGCCTGCCAGACAGAGATCCATGATAATCTTGATATTCTGATACCGCCGGAATCAAGAATGGAAGATTCGCAGATCATGACTGGCGGGGCTTCTGAAACCAGGGATGAAACTGAATCCGGGCCTCTCGTAAGAAAGATTTACCTTGAGCTTGATCCCCCTACCCTTGAAGATAACATTTCAGATGTTGACCGAATATTCAGGGCATTAAGAAAACAATATGGCTGGCAGTTATTTGATATACCTCTGACCTGCCTGCAGGAGCTGTCTGATAAACTCAGGCAAAATGACTGGAAAATAACACTAACGGTCTCAAAAGACAAAGACCGGCACAGAATCATGAAAATTGAGCCTCTCGATACAACCGGTGTCAATTACGGGGTTGCTGTTGATGTAGGAACCACAACGGTCGTTGTTCAGCTTGTGGATATGAATTCAGGAAGGATCATGGGTGTTGAAGGCACCCACAATCAACAGGCAAGTTATGGTGAAGATGTTATTTCAAGAATGATCTATGCCTGTGGAAAGGGAGGGCTTGCTCCTCTGCACAATGCTATAATAAAAAACATTAACCAGCTTATAGAAAAGCTGGCAGATGATAATGGTATCTCCCCGGATCAGATATATGCCGTAGTTAATGCCGGCAATACAACCATGAGCCATTTCCTTCTCGGTCTGACTCCGTGTGCTATCCGGCTTGACCCTTATGTGCCGACCATAAACGAATACCCACAAATTCCGGCTAAAAACATAGGAATTAATATACATCCCAATGGGCTTCTCGAAACAATTCCGAGCGTTGCTTCCTATGTGGGAGGAGACATCGTTGCAGGTGTAATGGCAAGTGGTATAGCAGACAGTGAAGCTGTAAAGGGACTTATTGATATAGGAACAAATGGTGAAATAGCTATCGGAAATAATGAATGGCTTGTCTGTTGTTCGGCTTCAGCGGGGCCTGCATTTGAAGGAGGAGGAACCAGCTGCGGCATGCGCGCGACAAAAGGGGCCATTGAAAAAATAGAAATCGCAAATGGAGTGGTGGCATATCAGACAATAGGTGGCGCCAGACCAAGAGGGATATGCGGCTCAGCGTTGATAGACTCTATCTATGAACTGGTAAAAAATAAAATAATAGGCGCTGATGGAAAATTTCACAAAACTTTGAAAGATCCAAGGTTGACCATCCGGGATAACATACCGGCATACACCATCGCGCATGCGGATGAAACCGAAACCGGAGAAGCAATTATTATTACTGAACCAGATATTGACAACCTTATCAAATCAAAAGGCGCTGTTTTTGCCGCCATCAAATCTCTTGTGGATTATATCGGGCTTGATTTTGATCAGATAGACACATTTTTTGTGGCAGGAGGTTTCGGGAATTATTTAAATATTCCCAAGGCGGTTGCTATCGGCCTGCTCCCGGATATCCCGGTGGAAAAAATACAATTCATAGGGAACAGTTCCCTTACAGGCGCGCGCATGTGCCTGCAGTCGGAAAAGGCGAGTGAAAAATGTATCAACATTGCAAGATCTATGACCAACATAGAGCTTTCCGTTTACCAGCCATTTACTGATGAATATATTGCGGCCCTTTTCCTGCCGCATACCAACAGGAAGCTTTTTCCCTCAGTAACTTACTGACTTCTCTTGACTGTTAATCAATAGTGATTACAATAAAATCAAGATATAAAGTTAACAAATTAACCAAAAGGAGGATGAAACTATGGCAACTTTATTTGATTTAATTCCAAGGGCAGGCGATATTATGCCACGCAGAGATATCTTAGGCAGCTTATTTGAAGATTTAGACATCCCAACTCCATTTTTTAAGGAAAAAAAATGGGTGCCCCCTTTTGATGTCATTGAAAACGATAAGCAATACACGGTGACCGCTGAAATGCCGGGCATAGATGTTAAAGATCTTGATGTGACTTTTTCTGATGGTCTTTTGACGATCAAGGGAGAAAAGAAACAGGAAAAAGAAGAGGAAGGGAAGGATTATCACAGGATCGAGAGATATTATGGCTCATTTCGAAGAAGTTTCAGGATCCCTGAAAAAATTCAGGATGATAATATTGATGCTTCTTATAAAGATGGCGTTCTCAAGCTGGTACTTACAAAAGATACGCCGGGTGAACCGAAAAAAATTGAGGTTAAGCAGAAGGAGGCATAATCCGGTTCAGAGGAGGGCTACCCAAAAACATACCTTATCTTAATATAGATAGTACCTGAACAAAAACCGGGATTCTTCGTTCAGGAGGCAACTATCGGACGCCGTAAAATCATAATAATATTTTGCGGCGTCTTTTTTTATAGCCGTTCACAGGTCGAAAAAAAATGAGCAGAAAAAAAACTGGACATATTGAGAATGAGCAAAAATCCCAGCCATATTATATGGTTGATGCACATGTTGACTTACCTTATTATATGATGAATCAAGGTAGCGAGCCATCTTTCAAAGGCCTTAAAACCGGCCCTTTTACCATTGAAAAGGCCGCTTATGCCGGTATCAGGCTGTTTTGTACTGCTCTTTACTGCGAGGACAGGTTCAATGGCCATGGTTCGGCTGAACATTTCAGGGACATCTTTGGCTATACTTTAAAGGTGCTGGATAGCACAGACATAATCAAAGACAAAGATGACTTCAGCAAGCTGAGCAAACGGTCGGATAAACCCGCATCTCTTCTCCTTATTGAAAATGCCGATTTCCTTGCCGGGAACCTTTCATATATCGAAATGCTAAAGGAAAACGGAATTCGAATAGTCGGACTGACCCATGCGGGAACAAACCGTCTTGCTGATGGTAATGCTGTTTTATATCCCAATGGAATTACAGATCAGGGAAGGGATGTGATCCGTGCAATCCATGAAAACGACCTTATCATAGATGTTGCCCACCTTCATCCTGACAACTTCCGGCAGCTTCTTAAGTTATATGAAGGCCCAATGATTACCTCTCATACCGGTATAAGAACTTATTGTAATATTCCGAGAAATATTGATCTTGACCAGGCCGGGGAAATTATCGGCATGGACGGGATTATCGGAATATCCTTCAACCCCGAAATGCTTTCTCTTGATGGAAAAGCAAAAATTGAGGATATTTTTATCCATATCGATGTCCTGATCCAGGAATTTGGTGCTGACGGAGTAGGGATAGGATCTGATTTTTGCGGCTTTAACCAGCCAACGGAAGGCATGGAAGATATCAGCAAGATTAAAAGTCTTGTGGATATTATGCTTGAACATGGTTATGGAGAAGAGGCAGCAAGAAAAATCATGGGCCTTAACTGGTTGCGTTTGTATGAAAAGCTGTTTGAGTAACCGTCATCGCAATAATGCAGCAGCTAAAAGCGGCATGAACGGTTAACCGTTCATGGTTTACAGTTATCGGTTAACGGTTGCTTTGGTGGATTCGTCGCTTACGCTCCTGAAACCACCTTGCGTCGGCTGCCAACTGAACTTTGCAGGGTGGATTAAGCGAAGCGAATTCACCAAAAAGCGGAAAGTGTCCCGCTTTGAGTTGGCAACCTGGACAGGTGAATGAAGGATGCCCAATTTCTCATGTTAAAAATCGGATCTTTAATTCTGAAAAACCGGCTGATCATGGCCCCCATGGCAGGCATAACTAATCTCCCTTTCAGACTGATAGTAAAAAAATATGGCGTAGGTCTGGTTACTACCGAGATGATAAGCGCCAGGGGTTTGACCCTGGCTCAAAAAAAGACACTTGAGTATCTGAAAAGCGATCCTGGAGAAAAGCCGCTTGCAGTACAGATATTTGGTAGCGAGCCGTCGGTAATGTCCGATGCCGCTGTTATTGCTGTTGAAGCCGGGGCAAGTATAGTAGATATAAACATGGGTTGTCCCGCGAGAAAGGTGCTTAAAATCGGCGCCGGAGGAGCGCTTCTCCAGACTCCTGAAAAAATTAAAAAGATTGTCAGCGCTGTGAAAGAGGTCTGTCATGTTCCTTTAACGGTAAAAATCAGGGCCGGATGGTCATCAGATAAGCCTGTTGCATTAGAAATAGCAAGGATAATAGAAGATTGCGGCGCAGATGCCATCACCATTCATCCCCGTTATATTACCCAGGGCTTTTCCGGGACTGCCGACTGGAAGATTATTGCCGAAGTAAAAAGGGGGTTGAAAATTCCATGCATTGGAAGCGGGGATATCTCCACGCCGGCCCTTGCATTTGAGATGATAAGGGAAACAGCTTGTGACGGTGTGATGATAGGCCGTGGGGCGATTGGTAACCCATGGATATTCAAGCAAATCCTTGATCTTGAAAAGGGTCTGAAAATAGAACGGCCGGGCCTGGATGAGCTTAGGGACCTGATTATGGAACATTTCAGGTTTTTGTCTCTCTTAAAGGGTGAAAACAGAGCTGCCAGAATGATGAGGGGGCTGCTCATTTCGTATACAAAGGGTCTGGCCTGCAGCAGCAATTTTCGCGGAAATATTTCAAGTATCGAAGACCTTGATACCCTGATATTATACCTGGATCATTATTTTTCCCGGTTAAAAGAGACGGGGTTTTATAATTAGCTCCTGAACGAAAAACCTGAAATTTGTTTTTTCCATTTAATGTCTCCCGCCTGAATTCCCTTTCTCTGCAATGCGTTTTTTCCAACCCTTCTCTCACATCTCTAAACACAAGGGAGAACGGGGGACTCATCGCTGGAAGAGCGGTATCTCGTTTTGTTTTTCAAAGACAACCCAGGATAACAATCGACCCGGTAGCAGATTTTACACAACAGGCGACTGCACGCAATTTGATGCATTCTGTACCTCATATATGCGGCTGTCCGGTCACTCTCAGATGGCGAAGCGAGGACGGAGCTCCCCGATCCAGGTGAAGAACCCGGCGACGTTCAACCAAAATGCCTGATCCGGGCGCCGCCGACGTCAGTTGTGATCTTCATCCCGTAAACATGGGGCAATTATAATCTTAGGTAGAATGATTCACGGCATGAGACTTGTCATTCAGTAGTATTGCAGATGGCGGGAACTCATGGTTTTGCATACGAGAGCGGTCCCCCGGACGTGCTGGACAACCCCAAACAGGAGCCCAAATTTAGGCCAGGTTTGTTCGATTTAAAAGCCTTAAAGTTGCAGGAATAGTGAGCTTTTTCAAAATTTTCGTACTTTTATATCTGGCAAAGATGGCCTGAAGCCGTGATGCATAGTTGGGGAAGTTAATTTGTCTTCGTTCCCTTTAGCTATTACCATTGATCCTGAACCTGTTACGCAGCCTTATTCAATCAAGATACACAGGTTCCCGCAAGATAAGTTCAATTGCGTTTTCAGCAACGGATGCAAGTTCAGGATGAGTATCCTTTAAATTTATAATCTGTTTCAGATGATCCGCTGTCCTCATGATCAGGGATGCCATACCCCCCTCATCGATCTGCACAAAGTATATAAGCTTTTCCCATGACATGCCTCTTGACCACATATAAAGGGCGGCTGACGGCCAGAACATAATTGGAGGGCTTTCAAAGCCCCTCCTGTTTTTTAAGTCCTTGATCTGCTCGATACTTATAAGGATCCGGTTGAACATAGCTTCGAGCGGTTTCAGGTCAATTTGCTCTTTTGTTCTGAGTACTACGTCTTGAGATCTGTCCCAGACAAAAGGAGCAAGGCCGGCTGCCAGGTACTGGGGAGAAACACCATTTAATGTGCCTTTCCTGATTGTTTCGGCAATAAGCAGGGGCTGATCAAGTCTCAGGTTTGTGGCCCAGTAACCATCAGCGGTTAACCTGCCCTTATCATCTGCAAAACCTGTTTCATTTAAAAAACGCATATGTCGTTTGAAATTAATCCATAATCCGCTCGTCATTTCATCCATATGTTCGGTTGATGAACGAAATTTTTGGAGAAGCTCAAAGAGTACTCCTTTCTTTTTCCCGTGGCATAGCTTTTGATGTGCACAGCCTTTACATGGAAAGGAGTCCAGCCTTTCTAATATCAAACCCTCTATTTTGGTGTCTCGTGCCGTTCTTTTGAGTTCTTTTTCAAGCACAGCCTTTTTATCTATATATTCAATAACCTCAAAGGGGTCTGTGGTATCACATCTGCCTTTTTGCAGGCACTGTTGTAAATCCGACAACATCTGGTCCCACTGTCTCTTAAAGGGGTTATATGATTCTCTTTCCCTGAAAGCGGCAAATGAACGTTCAAGAAGGGTCTTGACCTCAAGAGGGCTATGAGAGAGAAGAAGATTGAGGGTCATTGAAAAATTGATATGAATCTGGCTCAGGATCGGTTCCGGAGGGGAATCCTTCAGTTTATTGAGAAGCTGCGGATCCTGGTGAGGACCTGGAATAATCATCGCAAACCCAATATGGTCTTTTCCCCTCCTGCCGGCCCTGCCGATCATTTGATGCAGCTCAGTTGCGGTCAGGTCAAGGAATTCCCGGCCATTAAACTTGTCGCTTTGCACAAGGACTACACTCCTTGCCGGGAAATTTACACCGGCAGCCACGGTTGATGTAGAAAAAATGGCTTCCAGCGCCCCCATGTTCATCATTTTTTCAACGAGTACCTTCCAGTAAGGTAATTGACCCCCATGATGAGATGCTACCCTTGATTTAATAAGGGAGTTCATCTGACGATGTCCTTTTAAATAAGGATATTCCTCTAAAAATTTTTTGATCTCCTTATCAAGAGAATCTTTTTCCCTTGCAGGTCTTTCCACCTGCGGGCAGGACAAAATAGCATGATCGCAGTCTTTTTTTGATTTGAGAAAAAAGATTGTGGGCAGGAGATCAAATTCTTTAAGGCATCTGATAACGTTCCCAAAATCGATCTTTCTTGACCATTTTCTCCTTTTTCCAGTACCGGTAGTGGAGACAAGATATTTTTTGACCTTAGGGTTAAGCCCTTTTTTGGAACCTAATGGGGCTATACGTCCATCGGGAAAGATAAAAAGCATTTCCAGGGGAACAGGACGTTTACATAAGGAGATTACCCTGTTGGGATTTCCTCGTATCTTTTGTAACCAGACACATACCTCATCAGCATTTGATATTGTAGCCGAAAGGAGTAAAAGTCTTACCCTTGACGGCAGATAGATAAGTATCTCTTCCCAGACGACACCTCTATAGGGGTCGCTTAAGTAATGGGCCTCATCAAGGATCACCAGATCGGTTTGAATACTGGCGCCCTCATACATGGCATCATAGAGCTGGTTTCTTAATATCTCTGTCGTACCCACGATCACGGAAGCGGAAGGATTTTCTTTGCGGTCTCCTGTCAGAATACCGCAGCAGGAAGGGCCGAATTCATCACAAAACCCCTGGTAAATAGAATTGGTAAGGGCCTTTAATGGTGAAGCGTACCAGACCTTTAAACCCTGTGAAAGATAGGACGCTATGGTTTTTTCAGCTATCCAGGTCTTCCCGGCTCCTGTAGGCGCACTGACAAGCAGATCATAATCCTCAACAAGTTCCAGGGCCTCGAGTTGAAAAGGATCCGGTATTATCGGCCCTGATTCAGGAACTCCGATTTTACGGAAAACCTCTTTCAGGGCCGGGTCTAATCTCGGCTTTTCAAAACCGGTCCTGAGCCGCTGATTCCTGCCGGAATTACTGCTCTTGAATGACTTGCGCCTATAGTTGTTTTTCAAAATAAGTTCTTTAACCCCTTTTTACCCGCAGTTCATCAGAGATTATATCCATATCCTTGAGATTATCCTTCATTGCCGGGAAGATGTTTAATTCATTTAACTTGTTTTTTGCGTCCTCCACCATTTTTTCACAGCCACAGAGTATCTTAAGGCCGTTACCATGCACCTTTAAGATCGCGTCTCTTGCAAAGATCCTTGCTGCGGCCTTTATAAACGAAGGGGATCGTTTCTGGTCACCTTCATAAACAGCGGCCTTATGGCAGAGGGCATCCCCAACTTCACACCATGTCATCATATCGGCAAGCAGGAACATAACATACTGAGACCTCGTTAACTTGTTTTTCCGTGCGCTCAATATTATGTCAGACATCGTTTTTATAGCGGGAGAGAGCAGGTTCCCGCCGCAATTCTCAGGCAAATTCTCAAGGTTCTTTGCCATATCAAGGTAAAAACCGCCTTTGGAACGGACAGTGTTGCGCAGGCGGAACATGGAGATAATGTTCCTCTGTATCTCGCTTGTGCCTTCATATATGGGAAGAATTTTTACGTCACGCTTGATCTTTTCCACCTCATATTCACGAATATAACCATATCCTCCAAACGCCTGAATAGCGTCATTTGCCATAGCATCACCCGCTTCAGTAGCAAAATACTTGGAAATCGATCCTTCCACCTGAAGGTCTTCCTCGTCCGTATCAAGCCTGTGCGCTGTCTTTTCTATATAGGCGCGCGCAGCCTCAAGCTCTACTGTATGAGGAACAATAAGCTTGTGGGTATAGCCCTGTTTTTCGGATAGCAGGGTCCCGAATTGCATCCTCTCATTTGAGTACTTTATGGTCCTTTCAAGGGCGGCACAACCACCTCCCAGGCCAAAGGTCGCAACCATAAGCCTTGTATATCCAAATACCTGATTAGCCTGTTTCAATCCCTGACCTTCGACATCTCCAATAAGGTTTTCCACAGGGACAAAAAGGTCTTCTAAGACAAGGGGACATGTATCCGACGCCCGAATCCCATGTTTATCTTCGTGTTTACCAGGGATCAGTCCTTCCGCCCCTGCCTCAACAATAAAAAAGGATGGACCTTCCGGAGTATCAGCGAGGATAGTATAAAGGTCCGCCACCCCGGCATTTGTTATGAATTGCTTTTGCCCGTTCAGTTTATACCCTGTAATATTTCCGTCATCATCCAGTACCCGATCAGCCCTGGTCTTTAAGGACTGGACATTGGAACCTGCTTCAGGCTCAGTAACCCCATAAGCCACGATAAGCCCCTCTTCAGCGATCTTGCGTATATACTTTTCTTTCTGTTTTCTGGTGGCTCCAACCCTGATTGGATCCATGCCAAGGCATATAGCCAAAAAAGAAGTGGCCACTGCAAGGTCTATTTTTGCCATTCTTTCAGATATGATTGCGATCTCTGATGCTCCGGCCCCAAGCCCCCCATATTCTTCCGGTATAAAGACCAGGTGAAGGGCTATTTCGGGCCCAAGCATGAAGCGGATAATATCCATGGGGAAATCCCCTTTCCGATCCATTTCCAGCCTGGTCTCAGGAGAGAGCTTCTCCTTTTCAAATTTGTCAATTGTATCAAGTACCATGGAAAAGACTTCCTGATCCATTTTAGCGTGCTTTATCATCAATAAAAACCTCCAGATATTCTTAATTTTTACGTAAGCGTTCACATACTCGTTCCAATGTTCTGCATCGGCCGGCGCTGAGAACGTATGGCATCAGGGTATGCATTACCCTGCCGGAGCGTGGCAACAAGGGAAGATATTATTTTTCGGGACACGGATTTTCACAAATATACGCTGATATAATCAGGGTTATTAATCCGTGTTTATCTGCGGCTGAATAGCTGCCGATCTTGAACCTCTGAACCCTTGAACGGTTATCCAAATTCCTTATTTCCTGATCATATTTTTTCGGTATTGATAGTAGGCATCCCGAAGTGAAACATAGGGATCAAGGGCTGCTTTTTTTAGAGACTCGTACTCTCCTGTCTTTAGAGAAATCCTGTTAACTGTGTTATAACCCCTTGCCGAAAGGTTATACTTATTTTGTGTCACGATGTAATTCAATGGGTCGAGATACATGTCTCCGGCGTAACCAATCGTATCACGCAGGCTGGATGGGCCAAGGATGGGCCAGTCAATATAAATGACCGGCCCGAGCCCGAAAAATCCGAGAGTCTGTCCAAAATCCTCATCCCGGCCTTCGATATTGAACAGGATTTTTGCAGGATCAGCAGTGCCAAGCACACCCAGGGTAGTATTTATGAGAAAGCGGCAGATTTCAGTTCCAAACCCCTTTATTTTGCCTTGCAAAAGACAGTTTATCCCGCGAATCGGCATGCGAAGATTGTAAAAAAAGTTGCGCACATTCTTTCTTAAAGGCTCAGGAACAACCTTACTATAACCGGTAGAAACAGGTTTTAAGACCCAGAAATAGAGTTTGTCGTTGAAAGAAAAAAAAGCGCGGTTAACAGGCTCCAAGGGGTCATATATCAAATCCATTTCCCAATCGGATTCCTCGTCGTATTCCTCGTTCTCCGGCCAATCGTCTATCCCGGGCATTTCCCCCGTCAGGGAGTCTTCCATGCATAATTCTATAGGTAAAGGCTGATTTATGCCAGGGTGTTTAAAATTGGAGGCTTCTAATGGAAAATATAAAAGTTCATCAGGCATAAAAAAGATATATTCCCTCTTCACTGAAACGGAAGGCGAAGCGGCCATGGCGGTTTGGTAGGAAAGATGAAAAAAAGAGGGCAATCCTGTAAAAAACATAAAACAAAAAATGATTTGCAGTGTGTATAATTTTTTTTTCTTAAACAATCCGAATAATACCTCTCTTCACGACCTTTTTATCCCTTGGTATTATCTTTTCCGGGATGGGGTTTATTAACCTTGGCCTTCAATGTTTCAATCAAATTATCGTAAGATGACTGCATGATAATACTTTGAAACTGAGTACGGTAATTATTAACAAGACTTACGCCCTCAACAGAAACATCATAAATCAGCCACTTGGAGTTTTTTTTGATCGCTTTGTAAAAAACGATTATATCCTTATCATTTTTACTCAGGATTTTGATCTTCAGAATTCCATATTTTCCATCAATTTTCTCTCCGATATATGCAACCTGTTGCCCGGAATAATTATCGATCCTGTCCATATATGTCTGTTCCAGTAGTTTACTAAATAGAAATATGAAATCTTTTTTTTCCTGATCATTCAGTTTGCGCCATTGTCTTGCAAGAACCCTCCGGGATACTCCTTCCCTGTCAAATAGCGTATATACCAATTTTCTTATGAGATTTATTTTCTCTTCTTTTTTATCAGGACCTTTCATGCAGGGATCATTCAAGACAGAAATGATTTTATCCGTTGTTTGCCTGACCTGTTCAGTCAATTCACCCGCCGGGGATGCCGAAGAAATTCCCGCAGCAATGAAAAATAAAATTGCAATACCGCTTAAATAAGCTGATTTCATGGATACTCCGAATTTGAATAAACGTAACTGTTCACGGGTTATGCGCCGGTTACAGGCGCAGTGACTGTTAATGCCCGTTTGGTATGCATCCCCACGCAGAGAGTGGGAACGAGAGCAAATAATACTTTCTGTCGGTAATTGCCGTATGAGGAACTATAAGATTGCTTCGCTTCGTTTGCAATGACATGCAAAGAAACGTCCCGTGAACGATTACAAACAAACAATAACGCTTTGTTTTATTGTAACCGTTCACGGAACATTGAAAACAGAAATCAGAAACTGGAAATTCTGTACAATGTATCCGGCAATATCTCGTAGGGGCGAATCTTGTATTCGCCCTTTAAACGTGCGAACAAAGGGGTAAATAATCAAAGGGCGAACACAAGATTCGCCCCTACGCTCGCAAAAATCAATATATTATATCAACCTTCAACCTTCTATCTGCAACCTTTGAACTTGTGAACGGTTACGTTTTATTTTGATTAATAATGTTTTTGTTCAGGCACAAAATAACCTTACATTTTTCCAAAGACAAATTTCGATATCAACTGTTCCAAATCAACGGCAGGCTGTGTATCACGAATCTTTCCGCCTGATTTTATTAGCTCGTCCGCCCCTCCTGGTGAGATTTCTATGTATTTCTCGCCGATTAATCCCCTGGTCTTGATGGATGCAATTGAGTCCTCCTGCAGTTTTATATCTTTTTCCAGGTTCATAATTATAAGGGCCTGGTAATCATCAAGAACGACACTTTTGACGCGTCCGACTTCCACCCCTGCTATGACAACCGAGGCCCCGTTCTTTAATCCGCCGCTGTTTGAAAAAACAGCCTGCACATCATAACCGCTCCCACCAAAAAACTGTATTTTTCCAAGACTGATGGACAGATAACAAAGGGAGGCGAACCCTGCTAAAATAAACAAACCAACTGCTATCTCAAGGTTGAATTTTTTCATCCTGTTTTACCTTTAAAATTGTGTCTGAACAGACTTTTAGTTCTGACACTATATGACGTTTATTCACCGAGGAATGCCTGAAGTATGGGTTCTTTTATTGACACCAGCTCTTCAGGCGTCCCTTCAGAGCGGATAACGCCTTCATGGAGCATTGCGACCCTGTCCACAAAAGGGAAAATTCTCGGGATTTCATGGGTCACGATAATCCCTGTAAATGAAAGTCTTTTGTGGCAGGAATCGATAAGTTTTAAAATAGCGAGACCGATAACCGGGTCCAGCCCGGTTGTAGGCTCATCAAAGAGCATGATTTCAGGATCCATTACAAGTGCCCTTGCAAGAGCCGCCCTTTTTACCATACCCCCGCTTATCTGAGAAGGATATTTATTCCCGGAACCGGAAAGTCCCACATTTTCCAGCTCCTTAAAAACCCTTTCCCTGATCAATTTATCCCTCAAGCCTGTTTTTTCCTTTAGGGGAAAAGCAACATTTTCAAACACGGTCATTGAATCAAACAGGGCGCCACTCTGGAAGAGGAAGGCCAGCCTGTCTCTCAAGTTTGAAAGCCCTTTGCCCTTAAGAGTTCGCATATCCTTTCCATCTACCAGCACCCGTCCTTTAACCGGCTGCATCAGCCCGGCAACATGTTTCAACAGGACGCTCTTGCCGCTCCCGCTCCCCCCTATCAGAGCGACAACCTCCCCCTTTTTGATCTCCAGAGAGACCCCTTTTAAGACCTGATGCCCGTCAAATGAGACGTAAAGGTCTTCAATACTGATCATGAGAATCCTTAAAAGAAGAGTGAGGTCATAACATAATCCCACATAAGAATTAAAACCGATGAAAGAACTACCGCATCAGTGGTGGCTTTGCTCACGCCCTCAGCGCCGAATCCGGTAAATATTCCGGTATAATACCCTTTATAGCAGCATACCCAGACAATCAGCGTGCCAAATGTTAAAGATTTATAAACACTTTCCATAATATCACTCATGTCTACATAATTGGCCATCTCCCCAAAATAGATGCCCACACCTACTCCGAGCAGTTTTCCGCCAATAATGTAACCGCTAAAGACACCTACCACATTAAAGATTGCGCATAACAGCGGCATACAGATTATTGCAGCAATGAAATTAGGGACAATAAGATAACGGTACGGGTTGAGACCCATTAGCTCCAGGGCATCAACCTGCTCACTCAAGCGCATGATCCCTATTTCCGCAGTGATCGCAGAGCCTGCCCTTCCAGTGATCATCAGAGCGGAAAGCACCGGCCCTATTTCTTTGATCAGAGACAATCCCACGGCCGGGCCTAAAAAGGCATCAGAGCCAACTCTGCTAAGGGAATAATAACCCTGATAGGCAAGCACCATGCCGGTAAAACCACCCGTAAGAACAATTACAAGAAGAGATTGAAAACCTATAAAACGGATCTGCTTAAGTACCCGAACGATCTTGATGGGGGGGATAATTGAAAAGAAAAGGGCATTAAACAAAAAAATGCCCATGACGCCCATTTTATATAAATATTTAAGCGAAAAAGCGCCTATTTTTTGTAAAAAATCCATACACATGAGTTTTTCAAATCCGAACAATTATGTCAAATGGAAATTAAAGGGCACGTGAATGAAAACCATGATCTTCCGGAATCCCGCCGGCTCGCTTGAAGACATATTGAGCTCTATGAACGATTACAGGGTAGAGATCAGGCCGGAATTGAAATTTCGGCTGCCGGCTCTGAACAGGCGCAAATATCCTTTAATAATATATTGGCAGGTGAATTTTCAAGAAGCTCACTGAATACCCTGAGGCTTTTAGAGATTATTTTCAATTCGTCTGATCGGGTATAGGGGATATTATTGCTTCCATTCCGGTCGAGCGCATCAATAACATACTTGATGGTCATGGTATTCGTATTGTGGGCAGGCTGGTATGCGACTTTCCTTTCATGGTTGGTCATGATCCCGGAAATTAACCCTGAGTCAAGAAGTTCGGATAAAATCCGTCGAACCAACCGAATCGGGATACCTAACCTTTGCGAGATTACCGATTCACTGTTTATATCTTTTTCGTCATTAAAATTTATTACCAGAAGATGGATGATTCTCAGAGCTAACAGCCTTTTCAAAGAATTGCTTATCCTCAGACAATCCGGTTCAAAATCATAAGTGTCCACGTTTTGGTGTGCGAAAGATATTTCAGCGCCGAAAAGGAGAATCAGCCAGCTAAGCTGGAGCCATATCAGAAAGAGAGGCAAGGCTGCAAAACTTCCGTAAATAGTATTGTACCTTGCAATCCCTACCTGGAAATAGATATAACCCCACTGAAAAATCTGGTAGATCGTCCCTGCAAAGATGCCTGCAAGGATGCCGGAAAAGATATTTACCCTTGTATTTGGGAGATAAATATATATAAAGGAAAAAAGGAGCCACAGAACAAAGAAAGGCAATAGTTTTAATGCAAGAAATATTGCAGGACCGATAATATCTGATATGCCTATCTTCCCGGCTAACAGCCTGAGCTCGCTAAATACAAAAACGCTTATGGCGCTGGACAAAAGAAAAAGGAAGGGACAGATCAGTATGAGTGAAAGATAGTCGCTAATCTTTCTCCCAAAACTTCTTGCCTTTTTGACTCCCCAGATTCCATTAAAAGCGTTTTCTATATGGGATATAACCGTTATGACTGCCCAGAAAAGGACAATAAATCCGACTCCGGCGATAAGACCGCCTTTCGTATTCTGAATAAGCGAGTGTGCAAAACCGATAACCTTTGACAGTACTGCCTCCTGCCCCTGAAATTTTTCATAAAGCAGCGTTTCAAGTGAGGTCTCAAAACCAAACCCCTTTGCAATCCCAAAAAACATTGCGGCTAAAGGAACAATAGAAAGGAGAGTGTAAAGGGTAAGCGCGGACGCCCTTAACCTGCAATTATCTTCATACATTCCGCGCAGGGAAAGGATAATGATTTTCAATTGTCTGATAAAAAAATATTGCAGCCTGGTAAGCTCACCTTTCCGAATTCTCCAGATATCATTTTTTAAGAATTCAACAGCTCTTGATATTTTCATTATTCCGAAACACTTAGCCATTTACAGGTTCACAGTTCTGGCTTGCCTTTCGCTCGCTCTTTCCAAACTCAGGAATCAAAGGTTCGGATTTTCGGCAAACCCTGAACCTTTGGACCAGCAAGCGGTTACCTTTCTTGTTTCCAGTGCGATTTGTAATTCTTCATTAGTCGGAATAATCAAGACCTTGACTTCACCGGCTGATGGGCTGATTTCTCTAAGTCCCTTGCCGGGCTGATAATTTTTTGTGTTATCTATCTCAATGCCCAGCCTGATTAACCCGCTGCAGCAGCCTTTTCGGATGTCCGGGGCGTTTTCTCCGATGCCGGCAGTAAAAATCAGGGCATCCAGGTCCCCAAGAACAGCAAAATAGGCGCCGATATATTTCTTTATTCTGTAACAATAAATCTCCATAGCTGTTTTTGCCAGGTTGTCTCCCTTATTTTTCTTTTCAATTACTTCCCGCATATCGTTGGCGCCGCAAATCCCTTTAAGCCCGCTCTCTTTATTTAGCAGCCTGTCAATTTCCTTGAGAGACATTTTTAGATGATCGGCCAGAAAAAGAGGAATCGCAGGGTCCAAATCACCACAGCGGGTACCCATTACCAGGCCTGCGAGGGGGGTCATTCCCATGCTGGTATCTATGCATTCGCCATTTTTGACTGCAGCAATACTCGCCCCGTTTCCGAGATGGATAGTTATTAAATTTAATTCCTTTAAAGGCCTGTTCAAATAGTCAGCGCATCTTTCCGCAACATAGGAGTGGGAGGTCCCGTGGAAACCGTATCTACGTATCCTTTCCTTTTTGTAGAGGTCATAAGGAAGGGCATAAAGAAATGCTTTGGGAGGAATGGTCTGATGAAAGGCTGTATCAAAAACGGCTGCATGCCGTGAATTGGGAAAGATTGACATGGCCACTTCTATCCCTGTTAAATTGGGAGAATTATGTAAAGGGGCCAGAGGGATATTCTTTTTTATTGCTTCAATTACCTTCTCTGTAATAATTGTCGGAGATATAAAAGCTTCTCCACCATGGACAATTCTGTGGCCTATAGCAGAGATTTCGGATTTATCCCGAATCGCCCCATATTCCGGGTCAACCAGCAGACCTGTAATTTGTATGAGTCCGTCCCGATGATTACAAATCCTTTCTTCTTTGATTTTAGTACGATTTTTTTTATTAGCAAGGATTTTTTTGTGCGTGAGTATGGAAGTGGTCTCGCCGATCTTTTCAGCTAAGCCGGAAACCAGTACCTGCTGTTCTTTCATGTCGAGCAATTGATATTTAATTGAAGAACTTCCGGTATTAATGACTAATATCTTCAAAACAGTAACCGCACATAGAAGGCTGTCCAAGAATGCCCTTTTTCCCGAACTCTGTGTTATGCGAAAAAAATTATCCTCGGAGGTAAGCGATCTTGCGAGACTCCGATATTAACCATATGCCTGCGGTAATTTTTTTCGCAGGCCTTGATTTTGAAAAAAATTGCCATTCCCGGACAGCCTCTCAGGTTAAGAGGTAATAGCTCAACCTGGATTCAATAAACCGGGAATTCAACCTGACTATCGTATAAGTATATCAAAACCATGACAAAAAAACAACTGAAAACCAAATATCACCACTGAAAATAAAATATCATAGATAGCGCCCATTCATAAATGGCTGTTTCGCCCGATATCTGCGTTGCTCTGAAATTTTAATCCTCAAAATACTTAATGTATTCCTGCGGTTAAAATTTTAGAGCGCCTTGGTCTCAAACGAACTATCCTGACCTGAATCTGTGTGCCTGCCTGGGGAAGTTATTTCGTCCTCATCCCTTAGAATTCCTGAAAATCATCATCCATGGGAATTATCTCCTCAGGTTTTTTCCCTTTCCCATATTATTATTCAAACTTTTAGCAGGTGAGGTGAAGTTCTTTTGAATAGCGGGTTTCGAGGATTGCATCAGTGAAGAAGGTCTGTTTGCCCCCGTTATTCCACTGCTGCCGCACACTATTGCCATCAAATCTCCCACCATGCTTTTCATCTGTTCGGCCTGGGCATTCATTTCTTCGGAAGCCGACGCAGACTCCTCTGCATTGGCGGCATTCTGCTGGGTAATCCTGTCGATTTCATTTACTGCAATATTTACCTGCTCGATCCCCTGGGCCTGCTCATTGGATGCAGCAGATATCTCACTTAATAACTCACCCACTTTTTTTGCGCTCTCCGCAACTTTTTTGAAGGCTTCGTCTGTTTTGGCTACTATTCCCGAACCTGCTTTGGTCTTATCGACAGTGCCCTCAATCATTACGGCCGTATTTTTGGCAGCCTCCGCGGAACGCATGGCAAGATTTTTCACTTCATTGGCAACAACCGCAAATCCTGCTCCTGCCTCGCCGGCCCTCGCGGCCTCAACTGCCGCGTTCAGGGCAAGAAGATTGGTCTGGAAAGCTATCTCATCTATGTTTTTTATAATCTTGTATGTATCTTCGTTTGCCTTTGATATATCCTGCATTGATTCAGTAAGGTCACCCATCGACTCATTTGCCTGTCCTACCACCTGATTGGCTTCTTTCATCAGGGAATCAGCCAGGCCTGCATTCTCTGCATTTTGTTTGGTCATAGAGGATATTTCCTCTAATGATGAGGAAGTTTCCTCAACGGACGCAGCTTGTTCCGATGCTCCCTCGGCCAGGGACTGGCTTGCTGAAGATACCTGGCCTGAAGCGGAAGCAACCTGTTCAGACCCTTCCGTCAAGCCCTCAATAATACGGTTAAGGGCCTTGTTGATGCCGTTGATAACCAGGAGAGAAAGCAGTATGGCAATGATAAACGTTGCGATTACGCCTGCGATTAACATTGTTTTTGCAGAGGACATCTTTTCTTGCATCAGTCCTTTTTGCTCGTTTCGCAGCTTTTCGCCTATGGCCAGAACTTCCCTTGCCCTTTGCACCATTTCCTTGGTAACAAGCGCCTGTTTATCAGAATCCGCCACATATCTGTCAAATGCCTTATTATATTGTTTTATGTGAACAAGAACTTTATCGAGAAGGGCTATGCTTTTGGCGCTTTGAAAAAGTGATTTTGCGCCCGTTACAAGTTTAAGCGCATGCGATATCTCATCATGAGTCAGATCCGCATATTTTTTATCACCCCGGATAATATAGTTTTTTTCCCGGGCCCTGATTATTCCCATCATCTGAGCCAGGTTATCTGCCATTTCCAACTTCAGGATTCTCTCTTTTAATGCTTCACCTTTAACCTGATTTTCAAGCTCTTCCTCAACAAGCCTTTTCTGTTCGGCCTTAATATCCTCACAATCCGCCTGGGCAGCCCTTGCAGCCGATACCATAGACTTGTCTGCATTTAGCTTCTCGTCAAAGGCCTTTACATAGGCCTCAAATGACTGATCGTATTTCTTTGTGACGGCAAGCGCGTTATCAATCATTTCACGGTGGCGGGCCTTTTTGAATTTTCCCTTTGTATCTTCAAGTTGTGTCTTGATGTTTTTAATCAGATCTTTTACCTTGTCAACATAGGTGTGATTTTTACGAATCATAAAGTTCTTTTCCTGTCTTCTTAATTCCAGATTATACTTGACCACCCTGTTGACATCGTCTGCCTTGCCGACCCTGTCCACCACGCCTGAAAGGCCATTATAGCCGACAAAAGCTACGATAAACCCCAATAACATCAAGATGGCTGCAAGGCCGGCTATCTTGGTACTTAACTTCATTTTCTTAAACATAGTATTCACCTTTTTGATTCTTGTTAATATGGGATAAATGGTTTCTGTTTTGGCCATGCGGCAGGCCAATATGCCGGTCTGTTTCTGTTGCCGGCATGAGACCGCCTTAAGGAACGGCGACAAATTAACTTCCCCAACTATGCACCACAGCTTCAAACTTATGATATGTTTTCAATTACTATTAATTCATCCGAACTCAATACCTTGTCTATATCGAGCAAGATCTTTACCCCTTCTTTTGTCTTGGCCATCCCCAGGATATAATCCGTTTTAAGTTTTGAACCAAAACCGGGGGTGTCCTCAATCTCTTCCTCCTTTATATTCAATACCTCCGAGACCGTATCAACAATACTTCCCATTAAAAGATTCTCTTCCTGACCTGCAATCTCCACTACCACGATGCAGGTCCTGTCCGTATAGTCAATAGACTGCATCCCGAATTTCAATCTCAAATCTACAATTGGAATAACTTTGCCACGGAGATTAATAACACCCTTTAAAAAAACAGGCGTCTGGGGAACAGATGTGATCGGCATCATTCCTATGATCTCTTTGATCTTTAATATATCAACCCCGTATTCTTCATTTGCCAGAGCAAAGGCAAGGTATTTACCTCCTCTGCTTACCACGTCCTCAACTTTAACATCTATATTATCCATTGCTTCAACTATCTCTGCCATTCGTTTAACCTCGTTATTAAATTTTGAGCACAAGTAAAAATGTTTCATAATTGTGATTGCAACTTTCATGCCTGCAATCCTTTGTTTTTTAGTAACCGTTCCCGGGTTTTTCGAGGATCCCATAATTTACCATTACCTTCCGTTATTTCGTCCTCGTCCCTTAAATCCGTAAACGATTATATTTTCCGTCAAATAATTGTCATCAGCCCACAACTTGTCATTATGTTCATACCAACAAACTTTATTCGGTTGATTTATCATAAAAGAATGTTATTTTTTAATTAGATATTGACAGCATTGAGTGTGAGGGAGTAGAATTTTTATGTATTATTTATGATTTTTTGTAATCGTTCACAAATTACGTTTTTTTAATGTTTATCTTGCGTTTGGATGAGCGCCTCCCAAGACCTTGAGGTGTCACCATTTAAAAAGAGATGTTCTTTTTTTGACGAATCCAACTCTATAACAGGAAAGGAGTTTTTAAAATGAAGGCAGCAGTCAGCTCAAGCGGAAAAGACCTGGATGATCAGGTTGATCCGCGTTTTGGCAGGTGTGCTTATTTTATCATTGTTGATACCGACGATATGAGCTACGATGCTTATAAGAATGATAATAGTGCGTTAGGCGGTGGAGCAGGTATTCAATCGGCCCAGTTTGTAGCCTCTAAAGGCGCAAAGGTTGTTTTAACGGGAAATGTTGGACCAAATGCGGTTAAAACTCTTTCTGCAGCGGGCGTCGAAGTGATTGTCGGACAAACAGGCACTGTAAAAGAAGCGATTAATGCATACCGGAAAGGCAATTTAAATGCCGTTAGTGAGGCCAATGTTTCCGACCATCACGGAGTGGGCAGTAATACAGTTCCTGAAGAGAGCCTGTCTCAGGTCGCCGGAGGCGATTTCGGCCGCGGCATGGGACGAGGCGGCCGTTGCGGCGGAGGCATGGGAATGGGTCGCGGTAAAGGTATGGGCATGGGAGTTGCTCCTTCAAGTCAAACCGGCGCCGCTTCTTTGTCCAGAGATGAAGAATTAAGCTCATTGAAGAATCAGATTGCCGAGTTGCGCGGTCAGATTGAATCTATCGCCTCGAGCATTAACACCCTGGTGAAAAAGTAATTTCCTGAAAGGCTGTCCGGGAATGCCCTTTCCCAACGATACATCACAGCTTCAGGCCTTCTTCGCCCGATCTGATTCTGTGCGCCAACTTGGGGATATTATTTCGTCCTCGTCCTTTATGCCTGCGGTAAATTTTTTCACAGGCCTTGATTTTGGAAAAAATTGCTATTCCCGGACAACCTCCTGTCGGGGCTAACAACGTAAAGCGGAACAGTTATTCGTCGCTTACGCTCTTTAATCCGCCTACGTCGGATACCAACTGAATTTTGCAGGGTGGAATTAAGCGAAGCGAATCCACCAAAAAGCGGAAAGTGTCCTGCTTTAAGTTGGTAATCTTCTATCGGTAAATCTTAATTGTTCAGTTTGAAAAAGTTGAGAGGATGACAATTTATGGCAAAAGAAAAACCTAATTCTGAAAGCCGGAAGGATGCGCATAAATTACAAGATCTGGAGATTGAGCACACATTAAAGCAGATCAAAAATAAAATTCTTGTAATGAGTGGAAAAGGGGGTGTGGGGAAAAGCAGTGTAGCAGCTTATATCTCAGTTGTCCTGGCAAGAAAGGGTTATAAGGTGGGACTTATGGACGTTGATCTTCATGGCCCGAGCATACCTCGTTTATTAGGGTTAAAAGGTACCATTGAACCAGGGGCCATCCCCGGAAAGGCAGGGCCGGTCAGGTATATGCCGAACATGGAGGTAATTTCCATAGAATCTCTTATGGGAGAAAAAAAGGATGTGGCGACTATCTGGAGAGGTCCTCTCAAGATTGGCGTTATCAAGCAGTTTATCTCAGATATTGAATGGAGCGATCTTGATTTTTTGATCATTGACTCACCTCCGGGCACTGGTGACGAACCCTTGACAGTAGCCCAAACCATACCCGATGCCATGGCAGTGGTTGTGACTACGCCTCAAGAAATCTCGCTTGCTGATGTAAGAAAATCGATAAATTTCTGCCGTCAGGTCAATATGCACATCCTGGGCCTGGTGGAAAATATGAGTGGGCTTCAATGTCCATATTGCGGGAAACTAATTAATATCTTCAAGAAAAACGGCGGTTCAATCACTGCGCAAAAGGAGCGTTTAAAACTGCTGGGCGCCTTGCCGCTTCAACCGGAGGTGGTTAATGATGGTGACATTGGGAGCATGAAATTTCTGGATAATGATCAGTTACCGTTTACCATGGAATTTAACAAAATGGTGGATGAGATCATAAAATCAGTTGAAAACCGGAAAAAGGTATCCTTAAAATCAAAAAAGGTCAACGCTTCAGACACTGGAAAGAAGGTCATGAAAGGCGTGAAAGTTTTTGTGATTCCTGTTTCTGACGGGAAGCTGTCAAGCCATTTCGGGCACTGCGAACAATTTGCATTTGTTGAGACTGAAAACGGCAGGATTATGGACAAGTATGAAAAGACCCCCCCGTCCCGCGATCCCGGCGTTATTCCTGTCTGGATGTATGAGCAGGGAGCTGACGTAGTAATCGCAGGTGGGATTGGGGACCGGGCGGAGCAGCTATTAAGGGAAAAGGGGGTTGAAGTTATCTCAGGCGCTCCTATGGATGCCCCGGAATTATTGGTAAACCAGTATCTTGCAGATACACTAATAAGCGGTAATAATATATGCGACCATTAAAAAAATGGTAAGCGTTCATCAGAAAGGAAAAATATCCGATGAGTGATGAGTTTGATCGTTTTGCTCAGGAATTACAGGAGCAGATCTTTGAAGAGACAAGGGCGGATTATGGAGATATCGCATTCGAGAGGTGGATGAATCCCTTGTATATGGGAAAGATGGATGCTCCTGACGGATATGGTTCGCTTACAGGTTCATGCGGTGACACCATACAGATTTTTTTGAAATTTGAAAATGGCAAAGTTAAAGAGGCATCTTTTCTGACGGATGGCTGTGGATCAAGCGCTGTTTGCGGTTCGTTTGCCGCTGAGATGGCAATTGGGAAGAATCCGGATGAACTTGTTGAAGTAACAGGGGAATTGATTCTCAATATCCTTGGCGGATTTCCAAAAAAAGATGAGCATTGTGCATTTCTTGCAGGAAATGCAGTCCAGGAAGCCCTGAATGACTATATGATCAAGCAGGTAAAAGATGAAGGATAGCTGTTATAGGAAGATGTTGCTAAATTTCGGATGGGCTATATTTAACAAATTAAAAGGAGGAGCACGATGGCAGTTAAATATCCAAAAATCGGCAATAAGGTGATGGCAAAGATTATTGAATCAAAAGGGGACTGCAGTATAGGAATGAAGCCTGGAGATGAATTTGAATTAAGTCTTCATAAGTGTGGCGAATTTTGCGGTTTTTTTTATCATAATATATATGGCTGGATAAAAACTCTGCAATTTGGCGGATCTTTCCCTCCCGGTTCGGATTCTGATATAATACAGTGGACCTGTCCCAACCCTAAAAACAGAGTCAAAGTCGAGTTGCGACGGATCAAAGAATAACTTTAAGCAAAGGTTAACTCCCCCGGGCATGACCATAGAGACCTTAGATATGCCTGGAAAATAACCCCATAGGATTCAGGAGTAAAAAGCCGGAAACTCAGAAGAAAATATGTCTTTTGCCCCATCCGGAAAATAGCAGACGATAAAGTGAATCTATATCAGTTATCATTTTCTTCTGATTTTTGACTTTATACTTCTGAATTCTTAATGATGGCCATCACCCTTTTCAAATCTTAACATAACCGTTCACGGTTGTCGGCTTACAGTTTACCGCAAACGGTTACTTCCGCTTAAAACGATAAGTCCTGTCCTGTGACCCGAATTTCTCGCATATAAATCATGAAAGCAGTCAAATCCGGCTTATTTATTGCATAACATCTTAACATCATTATGGTTAATATATTGGCTTCATTGAACAGAACTGTGATTTTAATCAGTTAGGAACGAGGAAGAATTAATTTCCCCAACCATGCATCACAGCTTCAGCCCATCTTTGCCCGTCTTCCGCTTTGCGATAACAGGGGTTTGATAGGTACGGGTTTCAAACCCGTATCTACCATGCAACTGTTGCCACGCCTTGAAGACGAACAAAAATTCTGCGCGATATGCATAGATTATTTCCTTCCAGTTCCCTGATTATTTGACCGTTTAACGAGGTTTGAGATAAGAGATGAAATCTTTTTTGAGAATTATAGTCCTATTTATTATTTGCCTGATCCTGGCTGGGCACACCTGTACAGGCCGGCATGGGTATTAAGGGGGCTGTGGTAAAAATATACACGGTTTATAACAGGTCTGATTATGATGCCCCATGGCAGATGATTGGCCAACAACGGCGAAGCGGTTCCGGGTGTATTATAAGCGGAAAAAGAATCTTTACAAATGCTCATGTTATTGAAGACCAGACATTTATCCAGATAAAAAGGGCAGGTGAGGCGAAGAAAAGCTTGCCCTGACAGGACAAGCTTTGGGGACTTTTAAATCGGTTTTTCCATGAAAAAATTGATGACCTGGTATAAAAATATTTTTTTAAGGAGATTTAATATCAAAGGTTTTGTAATTGCAGGAACGGGCAGTGGAAGCGGGAAAACCACCGCAACGCTTGCTGTCATGGCATTTCTTGCTGAAAAGGGATACGGGATTGCCCCTTTTAAGGTGGGGCCTGATTTCATTGATCCCGGTTATCACAGGGCAGTGACGGGAAGAATCAGCAGAAATCTTGATTCATGGATGCTGTCAAAAGCATACAATGAAAAAATTTTTTTACATGGAACAGAAAATGCCGATATTGCAGTGGTTGAAGGTGTTATGGGGCTCTTTGACGGCTTCAGCGGAACCAGAGAGGCAGGCTCTACCTCCGAGATGGCAAAATGGCTCAATCTTCCTGTAATTCTCATTGTGGACGCAAGAAGTATAGCAAGAAGCGCCGCGGCAATTGTCCAGGGGTTTGAAAATTTTGATACTGACCTGAATTTTGCAGGGGTTATTTTCAACAGAACGGGCAGTTTAAGACATTATGAGTATTTAAGAGAAGCTGTTGAAGCAACATGCAAAATGCCCTGTCTTGGTTTTCTGCCGCAAAATGATAAAATAATTTTTCCTGAAAGGCATCTTGGCCTTGTTACAACGGATGAGCATCTTGTTCCATCGGATATCATTGCAGAACTTGTTACCATGGTTGAAAAAAATACCAAAATGGAAGAGGTCGTTAAAAATCTGCCTGATATCCCAATGGAAGGGAGCACGGTCAATACGGACACGGTAAGTGAGATACCTGCAAATGAGAGTTCAGAACTTTTAATTACAGGTGCTTCAGGATTTGAATCTGAAAAAATAAGAATAGCCGTTGCACATGATAAGGCCTTCTGCTTTTACTACCAGGAAAATTTAGAAATACTTGAACAAAACGGAGCTGAAATTGTTTTTTTCTCTCCGGTAAATGATGTAAATCTGCCCCGGAATATTGACGGTATTTACCTTGGCGGGGGATACCCTGAACTTTTTGCAGACAGGCTTTCTCAAAACAGAAGCATGTTAAAGCAAATAAAGGAAAAAAGCCTGGCAGGAATGCCCGTATACGGTGAATGCGGAGGATTTATGTATCTCTGCTCATCAATGACAGGTATGAATGAAAAAGAAAAATTTTCAATGACCGGCTGCTTCCCATTTTCAGTTTCAATTTCAAAAAAAATGAGATCCCTGGGTTACAGGGAAATCATGCTGAAAAAGGATACTCTTGTGGGGAAAAAAGGAGATATCTTAAGGGGACATGAATTTCATTATTCATTTCTTGATGATTTATGTGAAACTTCCTGCACAATAAAGTATAAGTTTAATGATGTGCTGCAGGTTGAATCCGGAGAAAAAAAAGAAAAATGGAATCTGCCCCATGACGGTTTTACAAAGAATTTGTTTCCTGAAAGAATTTACTCTGTGACCAACAGAAATAAACAGAAACTTTCCCTTGATGGATTTCAGGTAAACAACACTCTGGGAAGTTATCTTCACATTCATTTTGGCAGCGCTGAAAGACCGGGGTCCATTAATCCTGCAGGGCATGCTTTTGTAAGTTCATGTATTTCCTTTAAAAAAGGTCTTTTATGATATGGCGGCATCCCATAAAAAATTAAAATCAGGGCCGTTATTTTTGATTTTAACGGAGAGATTGTTTTTGATTCACTTTTAACCTAAAAATTTCATCCTCTGTTTTGTTTTTTTGGAGGATACGTTGTTGTATTATACAGTTACAGTCAATTTCAATGAATCTGCCGCTCACCAAAGTCAGGAAGACAAGAAAGGAAAAAATTAATTAATAATTAATTTTAAATTTTCCTTGACTTAACCTGAAAATCTTTTTATATTTATTTTAAAATTTATGTGTTGTTTGAATTCAGACTGAAAAGGGAAGACGGTGCAAATCCGTCGCGGACCCGCCGCTGTAACCCCATCGTTTCTTTAATTGTAAAGGAACGAACTTCTCCGGCAATAATGCCACTGCTTTACTGATTTGAAACGGGAAGGCGCCGGAAAAGAAGGGAAGCCAGAAGACCTGCTCATAATGTATGGAAGAAAATGTGCTGTCCTCGCGGAACAGAAACATGCACACTTGATGGTGGATAAAAAATGGTATCCCCGGATCAAATTATTTTGTTTTGGTCCGGGGATTTTTGTTTTTTGAACAGAAAAAATAGATTCTTTCCAGTTTCCTTAAGGGAGAATCAGAAGATCCGTTGTGGCTCTGGTTTGTCCGGGTTAGGTATTAACCTCTTAACTTCATGAATTGTTATTGATAAGCCGTTCAGGTTTTGCAAGTAATACAGGTTTCCTGAAGTTAAGATATTTAAGGATCGAAAAACAGATTGATTGAACGAAATTTTTGTTTGCCTGTTTGTTTAATTTATTATGTTTTCGATCATAACTCTATTAATGTGAGGTTTTATTATGAAAAAGTTTAATTATTTTTGCATTGCATTTATTCTGTCACTGTCACTTGCTGCATCTTCCTTTGCCATGGGCCGGCAAAAAATTAAAAAAGCCATTGTACTTGCGGGATTCGGCACAAGTTATCCCTCTGCTTTAATTTCATTTACAGATTTGCAGAAAGAAGCGCAGAAAGCTTTTCCCGGAGTTAAAGTTAAGATCGCCTTTACATCAAATATCATCAGAAGAATCTGGCATAAAAGACAGGATGACAAACAGTTTTTAAAGGACAATAAAAATATTCCGGAGGAAATACTTTTTGTAAAAGGGCCGCTTGCAACAATTGCCGATCTCCAGGATGAGGGCTATAATACCATTATTGTACAGCCTACCCACGTATATGAGGGAGAGGAATACACAGATCTTTCTTCCTATATCAGCGGGCTTAATGCCATTAAAACCGTTAAGAAAAAATACATGCCTTTTAAGAAACTTGTGCTTGGCCGTCCCATCCTTGGCAAGAAAGGCCCGGAATACGACTATCATAAGGACATGGAGATCGGCGCAAAAGCCATGGCAGGGGATGTCGCTCTTGCAAAGAATAATAGAGCAGCTCTTGTTTACATGGGCCATGGAAATGAATTCCTGACAACCGGCGCTTATATAGAATTTCAGCAGACAATGAGAAAGATGTACCCTGACACCCCGATTTTCATTGGTACGGTGGAAGGGTATCCATCACTTGAAAATGTTGTAAACGGTCTTATGCACAGTAAAATTAAAAAAATTGTGTTAAAGCCCCTGATGATTGTTGCAGGCGATCATGCAAACAATGATATGGCAGGCAAAGATGATGATTCATGGAAAAATGTTATAAAAGCTCATGGTATAAGGGTTATCACCGTGATTCACGGAATTGGTGAAAATCCCGAGATAGGTAAAATTCTTATCCGGCACATAAAGGATGCTGCAAAGGATAATAAGATTAAATTGTAGATATCCGGCTGCAGGCTTCACCATATCTGTCAATGGTGCGGATTGCCTGATTGCCCTGTGATTGCTTGATATTTTCTGCTTCCCTACGGATGATATCACTCTGCAATACAGGGTAATCAGGCATTGCCTGTTAACAGTGCAGAAAGGTGAACCACCATGTTTTTTTGATTATAGAGCCGGATGAAAATTTTAATCCCCGTAAAGCTCTATGCATTTCTTAAGGTTAAAGGTTTTATGTTTTCGAACAGACAATATTGGGAACGCACAATAAATAACTTGAACAAATTAATCTTTTTTTGCCGTCTTCCTTGTTACTCGTCGATCACATAACCCGTTACGCTCGCTCTTCGCGCCTTGAATACAACAAAAAATCCTGTCAATTTTTGTTCAACTTGTTTATCTCCCGTTCCTTGGGTATACGTATATTATTTTTTTCCGGTTTTCTAAAGGAAAAAGGGGGCATTCTTCATTTTGAGGTAAAAATGGTTGACACTTTTATTGGAACTAAAGATTGTAAATTGCAGAAAAGGCTTATAGCCTTTTAAATCAGCGGCAGGATGCCGCTGCCACTTTTCTGCCAGGTGTAAAGTAAAAATGAAGGATGCCGGAAAAAGGGAATTTTTTATTATGATAAAAAAAACTTCACTCATACTGGCCGCGATGGAGTTTGTTTTAATATTGGGTTTTGCCGTAATTGCCGGAGCCTTCACTTTTACGGATAGTTCCAATGAAAAAATTATAGGTGACAGACCATTTAAAAGGATAATTTCCCTGTACGGCGCCCATACTGAAAATCTTTTTTCCTTAGGTCTTGATAATGAAATAATTGGCGTTTCCAAAAATGAGGCCTACCCGCCCATGACCATGAAAAGACCGGTTTTTTCCTATCATGATGATGCTGAAAAATTTATTCCGGCCCGCCCTGATCTTATTTTGATAAGACCGATGATAGCCTGTGCATATAAAGGCCTTTTAAAAGAACTGAAAAGGGCTGGTATTACTATTGTATCTCTGCAGCCGAGAACCGTGGATGAAATGTATTCATACTGGAAAGAACTTGGCATGCTCACGGGGAAGGAGAAACAGGCCGGAAAAATGATAGAGGACTTTCATAAAGAAATCGGCAAAATTAAATCGATTTTGAATAAGATTCCTTTATCAAAAAGAAAAAGAGTTTATTTTGAGGCAATACACAGCAGAATGAAAACCTTTGCCCCATCATCCATTGCCGCATTTGCACTTAAAACCGCCGGCGGTATCAATGTAGCGGAAGATGCAAAGGCAAGAAGGGGAACCAATATTGCCGAATATGGTAAAGAGCGTATTTTATCCCATGGAAATGAAATTGATGTGTTTCTTGCCCAGCGCGGGGCAATGAACCATGTTAATATCAGAAAAATAAGGGAGGAAGGCGGTTTTAAGGCCATTAAAGCTGTAAGAGACAGTCAGGTATTTATCATTGATGAAAAAATAGTCTCAAGACCAACAATGAGATTATTGGATGGAATATATGAAATAGGAAGGATTCTCTATCCTGCATATTTTAATGATATAAGCAGTTTTTTAAAAAAGAGAACTCTTACCAGGGCTGATTTTGCAGAATTCTTTGTTAAAATGATGAATATTCGCCTTAAAACTCCAAACTATCTTTATGATATAAAGAAAAGGGCAAAGACAAAACATAAATACGGAGATTTCAAAGATATCGATTATTTCGGGGACAGGTACAAGTATATTGAAACAGCTGTTAACAAGGGGCTTTTCAACAATGTTAAAAAATATAAATTTTACCCTGACCTTCCCATCACAAGGCAATCCGTTGCCTATGCAGTGTTCATGTATTTTGACCTTCCAGATTCCTTTGCATCCGTTGCAATCAAAGATGTAAAAGATTCTTGTCCGCTGTACAGTCAGATAGAATCAATGGTTAGTTTAAAATTGATGTATTTAAATAAAGCAGGCGAATTTATGCCGGAGAATCCGGTTTCAGGAAAAGTCCTGTTTCAAATGTTAAAAAAAGCAGCAGAGTTGAACAAAAATTAACCTGGTGACCAAAAAAATCTGATATATGTTTTCAGATAAAATCCTGAAGACTGGAAATGTGTCCTGTCAACCATCAGAATAACCATGATCAGCAACCAGAACTGTGAATTGAGCCTTCATGACTCATGCAATCTGTTATTGACCTTCCAACGAACTTAATTCACAAGTTCGTTCCTTATAGGATGCTGCGAAGCGGCATAAACCAGTTTTTTAGATGGTGATCTATATGGTATAAAAACAGAACTTGCGAAACGGATGGAGCAGAGAAAAGAAGCCGGATTAAACAAAGTTTCATGGTGAGGGAATATCGGTGTTCGGATCGCAATCAAAAATCAACATAAGATCTGAAAGAGGTGCTGAAATATCCCTGTCTTTCTGGTGTTGAGACCACCCTGTAAAAGTCTGATATTATATCTACCTTTAACCTTTAAACCCGTGAACAGTTACAAATAATCGAACACTTGAACGGTTGCTCAATTCCCAGCCACTTGTAATTTCACCTGTCTCTTGACAACTCTCTAAAACTATTATTATACTGATAAATTAGCATTCACCGGCGTCCTGTCTACACACGTTCAGCAGGCTTTCCGGGAATAGCAATTTTTTTTCAAAATCAAGGCTTGCTCGAAAAATTACCGCAGACATATAGTTGATATCGGAGTCTCGCAGGCTCGATTACCTTTGAGGATAATTTTTTGAGCATAACGCAGAGTTTGGGAAAAAGGGCATTTTCGGAGAGTCTCCCGGGCAAGAGACACAGGGATGGTTTTAATCACTCATCCTGGTCACGCGCGCCGGGCGCGCCGGAGAACGCTTACATGCCTGTAGTCCCCCGTAAGGTCGTACCCCTCGCGAGCCCTTACCATATTAACCCTGAACCATTCAACCCCTGAATGGTTATGTAATTTTTATAAGGAAACATGCCAAGACGTTCAGATATACACAAGATACTTATTATTGGCTCCGGCCCTATTGTGATAGGCCAGGCATGCGAGTTTGATTATTCAGGAACCCAGGCTTGCAAGGCCTTGATTGAGGAGGGCTATGAGGTCATTCTCATAAACAGCAATCCTGCAACAATTATGACGGATCCCGACACGGCAAATCGCACTTATATTGAACCTGTAACCCCGGAAATATTAACAAAGATTGTTAAGAGGGAACGACCTGATGCTGTTTTACCGACCATGGGCGGTCAAACTGCTTTAAACACCGCGGTCAATGTGGCTAAAACAGGCCTGTTTGACAAACTTGGCGTTGAGATGATCGGAGCTTCTATAGATGTTATCCAAAAAGCTGAAGACAGAGCCATGTTTAAAGATGCCATGAACAGGATCAACCTCAATGTACCCAAAAGCGGTATTGCAAGGAACATGTCCCAGGCAAGAGAAACGGCGGAAAACATCGGTTATCCCCTGATTATCAGAGCAAGTTTTACTTTGGGAGGAGCAGGCAGCGGTGTGGCTTATAACCGTGAAGAAATGGAGGATATTGCAAGCTCCGGCCTTGATGCCAGTATGATTTCCGAGATTATCATGGAGGAATCACTGATTGGATGGAAAGAATATGAACTGGAGGTTATGAGAGATTTTGCCGATAACGTGGTGATTATATGCTCCATAGAAAACTTTGATCCCATGGGTGTCCATACCGGCGAAAGCATTACCGTCGCTCCTGCGCAGACTCTTTCCGACCGTGAATACCAGACAATGAGAGACGCGGCAATAGCTATTATCAGAGAAATCGGGGTAGAAACCGGCGGCTCCAATATCCAGTTTGCCATTCATCCTGATACCGGTGATATGGCAATTATTGAGATGAATCCGAGGGTGTCGAGAAGTTCGGCGCTGGCTTCCAAGGCGACCGGTTTTCCGATTGCCAAAATAGCCGCCAAGCTTGCCTTAGGGTACACGCTGGATGAGATTAAGAACGATATAACCCGTGAGACATATGCCTCTTTTGAGCCTGCAATTGATTACTGCGTGGTTAAAGTGCCCCGCTGGACCTTTGAAAAATTTCCAGGCACTGTTGACAGTTTGACTACATCCATGAAATCGGTTGGCGAAACCATGGCCATCGGCAGGACCTTCAAGGAGGCCCTTCAAAAGGCCGTCAGGTCGCTTGAGATCGGACGTTTTGGCCTTGGGTCAATAGCCAACAATGGAACCGGTGTCCATCCCTCCCTCCATGAGATAGAAGAAAAACTCATCAATCCAAATTCAAACAGACTCTATTATATTTATGAAGCATTGAAACAGGGTATGTGTGTGGAAAGGATCTATGAGTTAAGCCACATTGACAGATGGTTTCTCTTTCATATCCGGCAGATTCATGAACTTGAAAAAAGGCTGAGGGAACTGGTTCTTAAGAATGGCGTAAATGGTCTTGACGCTGACTTATTGAGGAAAGCCAAAGAATATGGTTTTTCAGATCAGCAGCTTGCCGTATTTTTTAAGACAAAAGAGCAAGATATCAGGGATGTACGGCAGGCAAACAAAATTGAGCCGGTTTATAAGCTGGTAGATACCTGTGCCGCTGAGTTTGAGGCATATACGCCATATTATTACTCGACGTATGAGCAGGAAAACGAGATGCGTGTCTCAAACAACAAGAAGGTGATGATCCTGGGGGGCGGACCAAACCGGATTGGCCAGGGTATAGAGTTTGATTATTGTTGTGTACACGCATCGTTCGCGTTAAAAGAGATGGGCATTGAGAGCATAATGGTCAACAGCAATCCTGAAACGGTCAGCACCGACTATGATATCTCTGATAAACTGTATTTTGAACCCTTAACGAGAGAGGATGTTCTAAATATTGTTGACCAGGAAAAACCGGAAGGGATTATCGTCCAGTTTGGAGGACAGACTCCCCTTAATATATCCAGTGCCCTTGCCGAGGCGGGTGTAAAGATTTTAGGCACCAGTCCTGACAGTATAGACAGGGCAGAGGACAGGGAACGATTTCAGGGCCTTTTAAAAAAAATTGGCGTACTTCAGCCGAAAAATGGTATTGCAAAGAACCATGATGAAGCGATACGTGTTGCCGATAAGATTGGATATCCCGTTGTGGTAAGGCCTTCTTTTGTCCTCGGTGGGCGGGCAATGGAGATCGTATATGATCAAAGCGGCCTGGAATTTTACATTAGGGAGGCGGTAGAAGTCTCACCCGGTAAACCAATATTAATCGATAAATTTCTTGAGCATGCTATTGAGATCGATGTGGATGCCATTTCGGACGGCAGGGATACCATAATCGGGGGCATTATGGAGCATATTGAAGAGGCAGGTATTCACAGCGGGGACAGCGCCTGCGTATTGCCGCCGATATCGTTAAGTCCAAAACTCATTGAAGAAATCAAGGCGCATACCAGAGCGCTTGCCCGTGAATTAAATGTTGTTGGATTGATGAATATCCAGTATGCCGTCAGAAACAGAGTTCTGTATGTGCTTGAAGTCAACCCAAGGGCATCGAGGACCATCCCTTTTGTGAGCAAGGCAACTTCCGTCCCTCTCGCCAAGCTGGCTACCAAGGTCATTATGGGAATGAGTCTGAAGGAGCTTGGTTTCACAAAAGAAGTTGTTCCGGCTTATGTCTCCTGCAAGGAATCGGTCTTTCCCTTTGCGCGGTTTCCCGGAGTCGATACAATCCTGGGACCGGAAATGAAATCCACAGGTGAGGTGATGGGCATTGACAGCGATTTTGGTCTCGCTTTTGCCAAGTCACAAATTGCGGCAGGCCAGAGTCTGCCTTTTTCCGGCGCTGTCTTTGTCAGTGTCAAAGATGAAGACAAGATGCCGTTGTTAGAGACCATCTTCAACCTGTATGATATTGGTTTCAGGATTCTGGCTACGAGAGGAACCTCCGATTACCTCCTGGAGCATGGCATTTCAAATATAGCAGTTAACAAAGTAAGAGAGGGAAGGCCCCATATCGTGGATATGATTAAGAATGGTGAGGTTGACATGGTCATCAACACAACTGATAATAAAAAGGCCGTTTCTGAGTCTATCTCTATCAGGCGGACTGCGCTGACTTTTAATATACCCTATACAACCACGCTTGCAGGGGCTAAAGCTACGGTCCAGGCTATAAAATCAATGATCAAAGGAACACTCGAAGTAAAAACAATTCAGGAGTACCATACAAGCTAACCGTTCACGGGTTCAAAGGTTCTTACCCAACTTATTGAGCAGATATGTCTAAGGGTTCGCGCAAGAATAACTTTACAGAATTGACGAGAGCCCTAAGGTTCATAGAGACAGGTAAAACATGAAATCTGAAATTAATGAAGTTAATAATAATATAGATAAGTTTTTTTTGTCTCCCAGGCCAAGGGAAGAATGCGGTATTTTTGCGGTTTACGGCCATAAAGACGCAGCCAAACTGACCTATTTCGGTCTTTATGCCCTGCAGCATCGAGGTCAGGAAAGCGCCGGGATTGCCTCCTCTGACGGCAAATATCTCTTTGAGCACAAAAACATGGGGCTTGTTCCGGATATCTTTAACGAACAGAGCTTAAGCCGGCTCAAAGGACACCTGGCATTAGGCCACGTAAGGTATTCCACTACAGGTTCTTCTCTTCTTATTAATGCTCAGCCATTTATGATTCACTATTCCGGAAAAACTTTCGCGATTGCCCATAACGGCAATCTGGTGAATGCCCGCAATATCCGTGCAGAGCTGGAAAGCAAGGGGTCAATCTTCCAGACCAGCATGGATAGCGAGGTTGTCCTGCATTTAACTGCCAAGTATTACAAGCTGGGGCTGGAGCAGGCAACTGTTGAAACTATGGCCAGGATAAAAGGGGCGTATTCTATGGCTGTTATGACTGAGGACAGTCTTATAGCATTCAGGGATCCAAACGGGTTCAGGCCCCTGTGTCTCGGAAAATTAAACAATAGTTATATAATTGCATCGGAGACATGTGCCCTTGACCTCGTGGAAGCGGAGTACGTAAGGGAGATAGAACCGGGCGAAATAGTAGTTATAAACAAAAACGGTCTTAAAAGCATACCACCAAAAAATAAATCGATCAGGAGCCACTGTATCTTTGAATTGATATATTTCGCCAGACCAGACAGCAACGTGTTTGGTCAGAATGTATATCTTTTTCGAAAAAAGCAGGGAAAACTCATGGCGAGGGAATTTCCCTTAGACGTGGATTTTGTAATGCCGTTTCCGGATTCAGGCAATTATGCGGCTATCGGGTATGCCCAGGAGTCATGCAAGCCCCTGGAGATGGGTATGATCAGGAATCATTACGTGGGAAGGACATTTATCCAGCCATCTCAGAGTATGCGTGATTTTGGGGTAAAGGTCAAACTTAACCCGGTCAAAGAATTATTGAAGGATAAACGGGTATTAATTATTGAGGATTCTATTATCCGTGGTACCACAGCGAAGACCAGGATCAAGACTTTGAAGAAATTAGGCGCTCGTGAGATACATATGCTGGTAAGCTGTCCACCCCATCGTTTTCCATGTCATTACGGAATTGATTTTTCAAGCAGGGGTGAACTGATTGCCGCTAATAAGACTGTGGCCGAGATCAGAGATTTTATTGGTCTTGACAGCCTCAACTATTTAAGCATTGACACTCTGGTAAAGGCCACGGACATCCCTGAAAAAGACTTGTGTCTTGGCTGTTTTGACGGGTACTATCCGGTTCCCATTGACAAGGAATTCTCAAAATACTGTCTTGAATGAAAAGATTGTAATTATCGGTTTCTTTGAATGATTTTATTCAGGAAATAGAATAACTGTTCAGTTGTTCAGGTAAAAGGCTGAAAACTGAAGGGGAGGATAGTTATCTGCAACTGCTCACGTAGTCAGGCTGAAGCTGTTTAGACTGAAAGCTGAAGGTGTCAGAAAAACACGATTGCCGTGTTTCAGGAAAAATATCTGATTCCTGCACCAAACATGGGTTCAAAATGGGCATCCTTCATTTTGAGGTAAAAGTAGTTGACACTTTTATTGGAACTAAAAATTGTAAATTGCAGAAGAGGCTTATAGCCTCTTAAATCAGCGGCAGGATGCCGCTGCCCTTTTTCTGCAAAATGTAACCTAAATCCTGCAAGCGTCGAGTTTGCCAAAGACCTACCTGCTGCAGGCAGGTGCAAGGCGGCAAGGGCGCAGACGTACTATGATACTTCAAGTC
>JAGGXA010000131.1 GCA_021163285.1 Deltaproteobacteria bacterium
ACCAACCCCAGAGAAAAAGGAATACATTTTTGTTGGAAAACGGTTCGTACGCAACTTTCATCACACATAAGAATCTCCACCATTCTGAAACGAGAGGATGACAGGGTCGTTCATATCCGGAAATCATCCAGGCCGGAGTTAAATCATAAGGAAATCTATGATGCCATCGGTTTACCCCACCAAGTGGCAAAACACTGAAAGTGATTATATAGATAGAATTTGAATGTATAGTGCCAAAATCATGTTTTTGCCACGCTTAACCTGTTGATATCATAGAACTATTTTTTAAAAGTCACGAATTTCGGCTAAACTCTCCTTGTCGCAAAAAGCTACAGGATTATCTGCCCAAATAGCCAGGTTTAAGGAACGAGGACAAATTAACTTCCCCAACTATGCATCACAGCTTCAGGCCATTTTTGCCCGATCTAAAAGTACAAAAATATTGAAATAGCTCACTATTCCTGCAACTTTTGTGCTTTTAGATCGAACAAACCTGACCTAAATCCGTGCGCCTGCCTGGGGATGTTATTTCGTCCTCGTCCCTAATGTGCAACATTTTTTGCATAATTTATCATCGCATGTAATAAAATCAGCTTCAACAGCTTCTGCGAATACCAAATGGGCAGCATCTGCAACACCCAAGCCTGTAGAAATCAATTTTTCAGCTCGCTTTCTTGCCTGCACTTTATCAACATTAATGAACTTACCTGTCTCCTGAAGCAGGTAATAAAGTTCAAATCGTTCAACTTGATCTGATATGGCTGAAATTTCCTTTACATGAACCGGCGAATAGACCAAGTCATACATGTTTTGGTCTATTGCAGAAAATATCAATTGAACAGCAATTGTCTCCAATTTAATACGCATATAAGACTGATCATCATATGGACGACATAAAGCACACACATCAAGATAAATTTTTTGTGTCATAATTGTCTAAACCATTTACACCGGTTAGGGGTCAGGTCTACACTCTTGACAGAAGCAACATCTTGCTTTGACAGGTTGTACATACGATTTGTCAAGAGTGTAGACCTGACCCCATTAGTGCCCTGCTATCCCTATATGCTCAAAGCTTTCAAAGATGGCGTCCCTCATCTCATCGATCTGCTGGGTATTTCTTATGATATGAGGCGTGATCATGATCACAAGCTCGGTGCGATCAGAGCCCTTGCTGGTGGTTTTGAACAGATACCCCAGGATCGGGATACTGCCCAACAACGGCACCCTGGTGACTGTCTGACTCTTATTCTCTTTGATAAGTCCGCCGAGCAATACGGTCTGCCCGTCTCCTGCCACCACCTCCGTGGTAATAGTCCTGTTCAGGATGATGGGGGAGCTGATATCTGAGGTGGTATTGGCCTGGGCCTCGCTCACCTCCTGCGTTATCTCAAGGGTGACAACCCCCTTTGCATGGACCGAAGGCGTCACCTGCAGCGATACTCCGGTACTCCGGTACTGTACTGATCTGATTATACCTGAGGTTCCCTCGGTTTGTATATCAGGGGAGGTGGCCTCGCTGGTAATGACCGGCACCTCTGTGCCGACAATAATAGAGGCGCTTTTGCCGTCTCTCACCGTCACCCTTGGACTTGACAGGATCTTCACCATGTCCTCCTGGGCCAGGGCATTTACAAGCAACTGGAATTTCTCGGAATCTGTTATAAGGGAGGCGTCCAGCCCACCGCTCCCAAGTCCAAGGCCACCCATGGTGTGAAGAATGCCGGTATGGGTACCATCAGTATTTTTCAAGAACCACTCCAGGCCGTACTGCAGATTATCTGTAAGGGTCACCTCTGCCACAGATGCCTCAATGAGTACCTGCACCGGCATGACATCAAGTTTTTTAAGCAGCGATTCCAGTGCCTTATACTTTTTCGGGGTTGCATAGATAATAAGGGCATTGCGGTTTTCATCCACCGCGATCCTTACGTCGGTGGTTATCACGGTTATATCTTTTAAAATATCCTTCCTGCCGGATACCGGTTTCCGGGTTTTGGTATCTTTTTTTGCGGAGCCGGCCCTTTCGGTACTTTTAATGGCGCTATCTGATCCGGAAATACCAAGAATTTTTTCAAGAGATTCACCCAGCTCTGAGGCCTTGGAGTTTTCCGGGAAATATAAGAAATACCGGCTTTCATCCTTATCAACGGGGACATCGAGTACTTTGACCCAGTATTTTACCCTTTCCAGCCACTCTTTTTCAGCGGCAAAAAAAAGGATAGTCCCCCATCGCTCAAGTTTGTTGATATAAATACCCTTTCGGCCCGGCTGTTCTGTTACGGGGATACCCTCCTGGGTCAATATCTCCTTAAGCTTCACAGACATGTCCGAAGGGCTCCAGTATTTCAGGCGCAGCATGCCTGCAAACCGCCCTCTCATGGCCGGCCTGTCCAGCATGTGCACAATATTTATGGCCTGCTCTATCCGGTCCCTGGTCCCTGTAACTACAAGCATGTTTTCCCTGATGGCGGGGATGACCTTTATGCCGGGACTCCTTGGCAAAAATTCAAACAGGTTCTGAACATCGGCATATTTTAGCGGAATAATCTGCCGGATCTCCCCCACGGCGGCCGGAATGTCATTGACCGCAGAGCCTATGCCTATGACAATATCCTGGTTTTTGGAGTCCTGCCATATATAATAGACATCTTCCCTGACATAAACCGAGAGCCGATGTTGTTTCAGCACATCCATAACTATGCCGAATAACCGGCGCTCGCTTATCCTTTGGTTGAGATTCAAGGTAACCGGTTCTTTTGATTTTTTTACCTTGCTGTCCACGATATAGTTTACATGAAATATGTCTGAAAATATGTAGTGAATGAAATCCGACAGCGGCATTTCGTCCACCGCCACAGTGACCTCTCTGATTTTACTGAACGGGAGCTTTTCAACAGGGACCCTTATTGCGGGTGCGGCATACTGTTTTACAGGTATGAATTCCTGAACAGACTCTTTTTCCGGCTGTTGCTCCTGAGGCGCTTTCGCTTCCTGCTGTGCCGGCATTTCGCCTGTCCCGGAATTCAGGTAGGACTGCATCCTCATCATCAGCCGTTCTGAAAGAGGCGGCTGCCTGTGCGCGCAGGAGACCATCAGTAAACAGATGAGCAGCAACAGGAAAGGTTTAAACAAGTAACTGTTCAGCCACAGGACTACGCTGATCATCCATGATGTTTTTTCTTTTATTATCATATACTAATCTTTTGAATTCCGGTTTTTTTCCGAAATTTAATACCTAAAACCTGCATAAACTATTTTCAAGAAGAAAATTATGCTTTTAATATCAACGAATTACAGAAATGTTGTGCTTGTATAACACGCATTAATTTGATGC
>JAGGXA010000005.1 GCA_021163285.1 Deltaproteobacteria bacterium
AAATTAATGCGTGTTATACAAGCACAACATTTCTGTAATTCGTTGATATTAAAAGCATAATTTTCTTCTTGAAAATAGTTTATGCAGGTTTTAGGTATAAATAATTGCGTCCTGTGCGGTTAGCTTTTTGACCTATTGATTAAATTTGAGTGCAAAAAAAAGTGGCATTTCACCCTGTTATCAATTACTTTTTTGTATTGCAACCTTAAATTGCCTATTATGTTGCATCCTGCATATCAACGCTAAGGGCTGACTGCAAAGCTCGAAACTTCTTGTTATGACTGAGGAATTTATGAAATGTTTATGGTTTAATCTGGCGCTTATCTTTGAACTGATAGCAACAGGTGGATTCATAGTCTATATTATTAAGCAAAATAAATGGATATTCAGGTATTCTTATTGGATTCTTGTTATCGGTTTTATCTTTCATACCATTTTTATCGGTTATCACTACTATCTATTAGGAGCAGCCCCTGTCCTGAATCTAAAATCCGCATTTTCATTCTTCTCGTGGTGTATAATACTGGCATATCTTATATTGTATTCAAGATTCAAACTAATGGTTCTGGGTTCTTTTGTTGCACCTCTTGCAGCCTTTTTAATGACAATATCCTCGGCCATGCCCTGGGTGGAGAATCCTGTAAGTCCCGTCTATAAAAGCTTCTGGCTCAGCATTCATGTGGGCACAATATTCATGGGAAATGGTCTTTTTGCCATAACATTTTTGGCTTCTATTATGTATCTGATACAGGAACGTCAAATCAAGGGGAAAAGGTTCGGCCCTTTTTACGGCAGACTCCCCTCTCTTGCTACGCTGGATAATATCAATTATTACTCCTTGATCTACGGGTTTCCTTTTTTGACGGTCGGGATAATTACAGGATCAGTTTATGCGCGAGTCGCCCTTGGCGCCTACTGGCAGTGGGATCCAAAGGAGGTGTGGTCCATGATCACCTGGCTCTTTTATGCCGCCCTTCTCCACGAAAGACTTACTGTTGGCTGGCGCGGCCGCAGGGCAGCCATCATGTCGATCATCTGTTTCTGTATTCTTGTCTTCAGTTTTTTAGCAGGAAGCTGCTGGCATGGAGGCTACCATACTTTTGAAAGCATAGAAACCGGAAAAGCCTTATGATAAAGATCATTAACATAGGCATGAATCATAATACGGCGGGGGTTGAGTTAAGAGAATGTATTGCTGCCGAACCTGACAATATCATTAAAGTTCTTTCATTTATGAGAGAGAGTGAATGTATTAAAGAAGGACATTTTATTTCCACCTGCAACCGTGTTGAGGCCATATTTACAACTGATAACGTCCAGGAGGCCAAAAGGTCTATTTGCTCTTTCATTTCAAGGCTTGGAAATATCCCGGAAGAAAATTTTTTATCAAGCACCTATACCTTTGAAGATATGGACGCAGTCAAACATATCTTCAGAGTGGCATCAAGCCTTGATTCCATGGTCGTTGGGGAACCTCAGATCCTTGGGCAGATAAAGGCGTCTTTTGCTGTATCTATCGAGCAGAAAAGCTCCGGAGTTATCCTTAACAGGTTGATGCACAAGGCGTTTCACGCTGCCAAAAGGGTAAGAACTGAAACCGGGATATGCGAGGCAGCGGTTTCCATAAGCTATGCCGCAGTTGAACTTGCAAAAAAGATCTTCCATGTCCTCGATAATAAAAAGGTTCTCGTAATCGGGGCAGGCGAGATGGCGGAGCTTGCTGCAAAACATTTGATGGCCAATGGCGTGAAATCGATTGTTGTTGCTAACCGGACGTTTGAGCGAGCCGAACAATTAGCGAAAATCATTGATGCATGTCCTGTTTCTTTTGAAGAGATAAGCTCCGAATTGCAGGAGGTGGATATCGTAATCGCCTCCACCGCGTCGCAGGAACACGTAATTACCCGCAAACAGGTGAAAAAATGCCTCAGAAAAAGACGCAACCGGCCTCTTTTTTTTATCGATATTGCCGTGCCAAGGGATGTACAACCTGAAGTTAACAGACTTGAAAATGTCTATGTTTATGATATTGACGACCTCAAAGGAGCTGTCAAATCAAACATGGCACAAAGACAAAAGGAGGCAATAAAGGCAGAGCGGATAGTACAGGAAGAAGTAGTGAAATATGAAAGATGGCTAAAGACATTGAAAGTTGTGCCTACGATTATATCCCTGATAGACAAGACGGAATCCATCATCAAAGCAGAAATAAAAAAGAGCAGCCCCATACTTGAGAAACTTACGCCGGAACAAAAAAAGGCCGTAGATAAACTTAGCAGATCCATTGCTCAAAAGATGATTAATGACCCTATACTGTATTTAAAGAGAAAGGCAGATAGACCTGCCCTGAATACATATATTGATGTGACAAGAAAACTCTTCAACCTGGATGAAGACCGTAACCAGGATCAGGATTTATATCATGGATATAAATAAAATGATTAATACCGTTAAGGTAAATAATAATTATTCCGGCATGGGAATGATCGCAAGCCATTTGGGCGTAGTTCGCGGGAAGTCTTTAAACGGTCGGAAAGTAACCGGAATCGAGGTCAAATTCGATAGGGATAGAATCAGGGGTATCATCTGTAATATTAAAAAGATACCGGGCATTTATGAGATATTAATTGAAATTTCCGAAGGAAAACTGAAGGTTGGAGATGACATCATGGCCGTTGTTGTAGGCGGTGATATAAGAGATCATGTGTTTCCAGCGCTTATTACTGCTGTAAATCGCATCAAAAAAGAGGCTGTAACCAAAAAGGAGTTTTTTTAGACGTCAGGGATGAGAACGAAATAACATCCCCAGGCAGACACACAGATTTAGGTCAGGTTTGTTCGATCTGAAAACACAAAAGTTACATTTTCAGGAAAGGAGAAACTCCCATGATCTACTTATGCACACTCCCGGTATTGTCCGTCTTTGTTATGGCTGTCAGCCTGTTAGCATGTCAGATCGCCTCAACACCGGCCGCAGGCTTACCGCAACCACTGGCATGACGCCAGTCAAAAATAGTTTACAGTTTGAACGTTTCCCGTTCCCACGCTCCAGCGTGTGAATGCATACCATACTGGTTTCTGCGCTGGAGAATGGGAACCAGACGAAAAACAACATCTACAAAGCATAAATCAGGTTTAAAGGATGCCCGTTTTTCTAATTTCAACGTTCCGTGAACAGTTACATTCATTTTTTACGTATCGCCTTTCAGGGCTCTTGGAGAATATATAATCTTTTCCCGGTGCGTTGCCCCAGGCTGGTATTATTACCCCTTTCAGGGCGCCTGAGGAAGGATAGCCATATTTAATTTGCGTTACTTTTTTGGGCTGCCAACTTAAAGAGGGATACTTTCCGCCTTTTGGTGGATTCGCTTCGCTTAATCCACCCTGCAAAGTTACGTTGACAGCCGACGCAGGGTGGTTTTAGGAGCGTAAGCGACGAATCCACCAAAACAACTGTCCCGCCTTACATTGGCAACCCTTTTTTGTACTGCACCCTGCGACGTGAGTTAATCTCTATAGTAATTTTACGCAAACCTTAATGCCGAAAGGTGGTATAGTGGAGACTCTTGCGAGACCGGCGACCCTTGTTCTCAGTCAAAAAATCTGAACCACAGGGTATGGAACAGGGCTGCGATCCCATCCTTCCAGGTGATCTTCTTCCCTTCTGAGTAATCCCGTCCATAGTATGAAATTGGCACCTCATAAATTACAAACCGTGATCTTGCCAGTTTCATTGTGATTTCAGGTTCAAAACCAAACTTGTTTGATCTCAAATTCAGGCCTTGAATTACCTCTCTTTTGAATGCCTTATAACCTGTCTCCATATCAGTAAGGTTCAGATTGCTGAGCATATTGGAAAACGTGGTTAGCATCCTGTTCCCCACATAGTGCCGGAAAAAGAGAACACGGTGAGGACCGCCTAAAAACCTGGAACCGTAAACAGCGTCAGCCCTGCCTTCGACAATCGGCTTTATCAGAACAGGGTAGTCTCCTGGGTCATATTCCAGATCCGCATCCTGGATTATAATAATATCGCCTGTAATATGTTTAATAGCTGTTCTGACAGCAGCGCCTTTGCCCATGTTCCTTTCATGATAAAAGACCTTCACTTCATCCGATTCAATTTCTGCGAGAATCTCACTTGTCCCATCAGAAGAATAATCATCAACTATGATGATTTCCTTTGGAATATCTATCAAAGAGATTTTTTCCATAAGATTTTTTATGGTCTTTTTTTCATTATAAGCAGGGATAATGATACTGAGTTTCATTTTGGACTTCCATTTAAAGAGAATGTAAAACCGCAAAATGATGAATACCGAATTATGAAGTCTTGTTGTCTTTTTGTTTGGAGGTTTTTATGCTTGTTACAAAAATGAAAATAAACTCATTATTTTCATCCATCAGGGATTCAAGGTTCAATGCAGGTTTCATGAGATCGGCTCTTACAATCATAAGCAACCATAACCCTGTTTCCCGCAATTCTTTAAGGCATATTTTCATCTTATGGACAAAATCAGCACGGGATTCTGCGCCTTGAGCTTCACCATAGTTAGCTGCCGGCGAAGTACCGGAACGAATGATCTGCCCTCCAATATGTTTTCCCGCCACTGTTTTCGGCAATGATTCCGCAGCGCGGATAATCAGGACTGCAAAATTTATAAGCCGTTCCTCAAGATCAAATTTCTTATTTTTCTCCAACATTTACTTTCTATATAAACCCTTATCCTTACTTCAACATTCTACGGTTCAACATTCTGCGGTTCGCAATTCTGAGGTTCAACATTCAACATTCTGCGGTTCTCCCGTTCTCCTTTTCCTTCAACCTTCCATACCCTCAATTTATCGCTTTTTTTCATCGGCCTTATAAACTTCCCATCCTCCGGGTCCACATACATATGCCGGTACTCTAAAAAAAATTCAGCCCCTGTTTTTCGGGCAAGGGCTGCCACCTTCCCTTTATTCATAAACTCAATATATTCCTTTTTTATACCCCTTTCCGGGAAACCCATTTCACAGGAGGGGATCACGCAAAGATCAGGCCTTAAGTAAAGGATTTTGTACTGGAGACTGAAATCGCTCAAGACCAGGGACCCTGCGGGGATTATGGAGAGATCGTCCCTGAATTTTTTGAATATGGTAAAATCCTCATAGCCCTGGTGCATAAGAAGCGCAAAAACAAAAACATAACCGATGGCTAAATAGGGTTTGATATTGGCGGATCCCGAGTTTTTTATCATTTTCAACAGTTTCAGCTTTTGAAGAGCACGCGAAAAGGCGTTTGCCCAATAAGAGACGAGTTTTCGATATGGTTCTATAAGAACCTTCAGCATCTCCCTTCCAAAGGAGACAAAAAGCAGGGGAAGCGTAAGATCAAGAAAGTACCGGATATATTTCAATGAGGGCAGGAGATAGATTATTATCAGCAAATTCGAGTAATTCAGCCCTTTGACATTCCTTGAGTACAAAGGAAAAAGAACCAGGAAAATCACAACGTAGACATAAAATGTTATATTGTTAAGGGTAGAACCAAATTCTCCGATTTTGGGATCTATTGCCTGACGAACCAGATCCGACTGGAACAGGGCAATTTGAAACCCCCAGAAAGAGAGGGGCTGGAAATACAAAAACAGGAGGGTCAGGGATACGGCGCCTGCGGCAAACCTTTTATCCCCTTTCACAAAATGGGCGAAGGCCACCGGGATGGTATAGAAC
>JAGGXA010000071.1 GCA_021163285.1 Deltaproteobacteria bacterium
ACTTTGCAGGGTGGATTAAGGAGCGTAAGCGACGAATCCGCCAAAGCAACTGTCCCGCCTTACGTTGATAGCCATAATTTCGATGGGTTACAGCATGACAGATGTTATTTCTACAAAAAAAATAATCGGGTTAATATATACCATCAGGAGCATATTCCACAATAGTGGAAATCTATCTGCTTTTAAGTCCAACCCATTAATTTGACTGAAACTTCGAGTTTTATAGTCCATTAAACGGTCAATAATGTTGCTTGTTTTTTTTGTGAATACTCCCGTAGCTTACCGGGCTGACTTTTCTTTTTTTGACAGCTTTTACAAAGATCTGACACCCGGAACGGATAATAAATATGTCCTCCCCTGATTCCGTTATAATCAGAAATTATCAAGAAGACTGAGAGAAAATATGAGTTTTGAAGATTTAGATTTAATTGAAGAGTTATTAAAGGCGGTTAATGAATTAGGATTTGTTGAACCTACACCCATCCAGACAGATGCAATTCCTGAGATTATTGGAGGAGAAAGGGATCTTGTCGGTCTTGCCCGGACAGGAACAGGTAAAACAGCAGCTTTTGCTTTACCTATGATCCAGCTAATTGATTTTCATCTGACATATACTCAAGGGGTGGTGATTTGCCCTACCAGGGAACTCTGTTTGCAGATTACAGATGATATTAAAAAATTATGCAAATATGTAAAGGGCGCAAAGGTTGCTGCCGTTTATGGCGGCGCCAGTATTGAAAACCAAAGCAATCAGCTCAAAAAAGGTGCTCAGATTATTGTGGCAACACCAGGGAGATTGCTTGATATTATTAAAAGAAAAATAGCAAAGCTTTCTAAAGTCTCATATCTGGTGCTTGATGAAGCGGATGAAATGCTCAATATGGGATTTCAGGAAGATCTGGATGCCATTCTTGAAAATACGCCGTCTCAGAAAAAAACCTGGCTGTTTTCCGCAACAATGCCGAGGGAAGTAGCAAAAATTTCAAAAAAATATTTGGAAAATCCGATTGAGATAACCGTAGGGAAGAAAAATAGTGGCGCGGAAAATATTTTGCATGTGAATTATATCGTTAAAGAAAAAGACAGGTATCAGGCATTAAAACGAATTATCGATTATTGCCCGGATATTTACGGCCTTGTGTTTTGCCGTACACGAAAAGAGACGCAGGACATAGCAGAGAAACTGATCAAAGACAGCTATAATGCTGAAGCCCTTCATGGTGACCTTTCTCAGGCAGTACGGGATAAAGTCATGGGCAGATTTAAAACCAAATCCATTCAGATTCTTATCGCAACAGATGTCGCTGCCCGCGGGATAGATGTTCGGGATATCACCCATGTCATTAACTATAAACTCCCGGATGAGGCGGGAATCTATACTCACAGGAGTGGCAGAACCGCAAGAGCTGGTAAATCAGGAATATCCATAATCATCATTAATACCAGGGAAAAAAGAAAACTTCAGTTTATAGAAAAAAAAGCAGGGGTTAAATTTAATTATGCAAAAGTCCCGGAAGGATATGCAATTTGTGAGAAACAGCTCTATTCCATGATTAACAAATTGGTAGAAGTTAAAGTTGACGAGGAAGAAATCGGGCGTTTCCTGCCCCCGGTCTATAAAACATTAAACGATCTTACAAAAGAAGAGCTCATTCAAAAGTTTGTTTCAATTGAATTCAACCGCTTTCTGAATTATTATAAAGAATCCAAAGACATAAATGTATCTTTGAAAATGAAGGACGATACGCATCATCCTGTTAAAAGAAATCGACAACAAAAAAAATCAGACACTGGAAAATCAAAACGGTTTTTCCTGAATACAGGGTCTATAGACAATCTGAAAAAAGGCGCTTTGATAAGAACTCTATGCAGCACAGCGAGGATTAGCTCTGAAAAGATTGGTTCAATAGAAATCATGCGGGAATTTTCTTTTTTTGAAGTTGAAGCAAGTGTTGCGGCTAACGTGTTAAAATCAATGAAAGGTGCGAAAATTGATGGTCGAGATATTCGGGTTCAATATGCCGAAAACAAGAAACCGCAAACCAAACGACCTTATAAAAAAAGTAAGAAGAGAAAAAAAAGGGAGCGTTTCGCTTCATGAATTACGTATTTCATTCCGAAGCATATGCAGAGTTTAAACACGCTATTGACCGTTACGAAAGCTGTTCCGAGGGATTGGGATACGATTTCGCGGTTGAGGTGTATTCAACTATTGAGCAAATCGTTGCTTATCCGAAAGCATGGGTGATTTTGGAAAAAGAAGTCAGGAGATGTCAGACGAGAAGATTTACATATGGAGTTCCGTACGCTGAAGAGCCGGAAGGAATTTGTATGAGACATCAGCATCAGCTATAAAAACTTATAATTTGATAACACAACGAATTCATAATGATTCTGTTGCAATAAGTGTTACCGGTGCATATAATAATTAAAGCCCGGCGGCAGTTCAACTTAATTTTGGTTATAACAAGGATCATTGACCCGATTACAAGCAAATTGTGTTTGGACTGAATATTACGGAGGATGGA
>JAGGXA010000059.1 GCA_021163285.1 Deltaproteobacteria bacterium
ATTAATTTGATGCGGCCATAAAGGTTGTGATTTTTGAAAACAGTTTACCCTTAAGGAGCGCCGATTTTACCGAATCTGCGGTGTTGGCAAGGACTTGAAGTATCATAGTACGTCTGCGTCCTTGCCACCTTGCACCTGCCTGCAGCAGGCAGGTCTTCGGCAAACTCGACGCTTGCAGGATTTAGGTAATAAAAAAATAGAGTGAGATTTTAGCGCTTTGAACACTGCTCAAAAAGAAATAATGGAAATTTTCGGTCATCTTAAGGCCCTTATAACAAGCGATCTGGAGGTCGGCATTGTCCCTCCGCCTGTTTCAAAAGAGGCGATCAGATACTTGGATGCCGTACAGGAGGAAACAGCCATCCCTTCCTGCAAAGACGACGAAATCAAATATCTTGATTCTCTTGAATCTTTAAGGGCACATATCGGTGACTGCAGGAAATGCAAACTTTGCAAGGTCAAAAAACGCCTTGTCTTCGGCGAAGGCGATGAAAAGGCCAGGATTGTCTTTGTTGGTGAGGCGCCTGGACGTGATGAAGACCTGACAGGAAGGCCCTTTGTCGGCAAGGCAGGAAAATTACTGACAAAAATCATTCAAAATGGTATGGGTCTCACAAGGGAGATGGTCTATATCTGCAATGTGGTGAAGTGTCATCCTCCGGAGAACCGCGACCCTGAGAAAGATGAAACAGATGCATGCCTTCCTTTTTTAAAACAGCAGCTCAAGATCATAAACCCGGAGGTCATCTTTGTTTTAGGAAGGGTGGCAGCCCAAAGCCTTCTCGGAAAAAAATTTATGATTTCCAGGGAGAGGGGCAAGTGGCGCACGTACATGGGTATCCCTCTTATGCCGACCTATCACCCCGCCTATCTTTTGAGGAATCCATCGGCAAAACGCCAGGTATGGGATGATGTCAAAAAAGTAATGGTACGCTTAGGGTTGGAGGTCAAAAAAAATGTTTAAGCGCCGGCGCGTATCCCGGTTTTTTATTGCCCTTATCAGCTTTGCCTGTTTTTTTTGGCCTGTCTTTGAAATCGCCGACAGTATGCCTGTAAAAAATGAGGTTATTATTATCGAACTTGAAGGGCCTATCAATCCAGGGACTGCCATGTATGTAAAAAGGGGACTTATAGAGGCAAAAAAACGAGAGGCTGAGCTTGCTGTTATCCGTCTTGATACTCCCGGAGGATTGGGCTCTTCCATGCGGGGTATTGTTAGGGCCATTCTGAATTCACCAATCCCCGTGGTGGTGTACGTAGCTCCAAAAGGGGCGGGCGCAGCGTCAGCGGGTGTATTGATTACTGTATCCGCCCATATTGCCGCCATGGCTCCGGGGACCAACATCGGCGCGGCTCATCCTGTAATGTCGGGGGGGAAAGAGATTGGAAAAACTATGTCGGAAAAAATTGTCAATGATATGGCCTCTTATGGCCGAGGCATCGCAAAGGACAAAGGCAGAAATGGAAAATGGGTTGAAAAGGCGATACGTGAAAGTGTTTCCATCACCGCCCAGGAAGCTCTCAAAGAAAATGTCATTGATTTAACGGCAAACGATGTAAATGAACTCTTAAAACGCATAGACGGCAGAAAGGTCAATATCTCAGGAAGCGAAATCATACTCAGTACCGCCGACATAAAAAAAATATATTTCCGACCCGGATTTCGGGACAGGGTGCTTACAACGATAAGCGATCCGAACATCGCCTATATTCTCATGATGATAGGACTTGCCGGAATATATTTTGAGCTGTCAAGCCCGGGGGCTATTGTTCCCGGAGTAGCAGGAGCTATATCACTCATACTCGCTTTTTATTCTTTTCAGACCCTCCCTGTTAATTATGCAGGCCTGCTCCTTATTGCCCTGGCGATCATACTTTTTATACTCGAAATTAAAATTACAAGTTATGGCATTCTATCATTTGGCGGATTGATTTCATTGACCATTGGTTCTATAATGCTTTTTGAAGATGTTGGAGTTTCCTTAAAACTTATGATGCCTGCTATTCTTTTAGTCGGCGGTTTCTTTATTGTTGTGGCCGGCCTGGCATTCAGGGCCTTCCGCTCTAAACCAAAAGGAGGGAATGAAGGGCTTATCGGAGAAACAGGATCGGTCAAAGAAGTTATTGCCCCTGAAGGCCTGGTTTTTGTGCATGGCGAGTACTGGAAAGCAGAGGCCGCAGAAAAGATCGTACCTGGAGAGAAAGTTGAGATTATAGGCCTGGACGGCATGATTTTAAAGGTCAAAAAGACTGTTGTTTGAGGATTTGTAACCGTTTACGGGTTCTCAAGGGTTCAGGGTTAAAGATAACAGTTCAATGTTTGTGCGTAACGGCTCATTGATCCCTGCGGATCAGGATTCACAGGCGCCTGCTGCAACTTATCGAGCTGTGCGGGTAGTCCATTAGCGTTCAGCCGTCAGGGCTGAAAAGGGGTGGAAATGAGAAATTTTAGAGAACTTAATCAACTGATCAATGAGGTAAAGAGGATGTTGAACAGTTTTATCCAAAAGCTAACCGCTAATGGTTAGAAACTAACCGCACAGGCCGCAACTTATTGAGCAAATACGAATAAGGCAGCTACTTTATCCTAGTATAAAACCGCCAAATGGAGGCCATCAAATGTTTTATATCGTGGCGTTAGTGCTGATAGTATTTTTTCTTATGTCAGCCATCAAGATCTTAAAGGAATATGACCGTGCCGTGATCTTCCGTCTTGGGCGCATCATCAAACCAAAAGGGCCCGGTCTGATCATTCTTATTCCGCTTATAGATAAAATGGTCAAGGTAAGCCTCCGCCTTGTGACAATGGATGTTCCGGAACAGGATGTAATTACCAAAGATAATGTATCCGTAAAAGTAAATGCGGTGATCTATTTCCGGGTTATGGAACCTGTAAAAGCCTCGATCGAGGTGGAAAATTACCTGTTTGCAACGTCACAACTTTCACAAACCACCCTGCGCAGCGTCTGTGGACAGGTGGAACTTGACGAATTGTTATCTGAGAGAGAAAAGATCAATACCAGGCTTCAGGGCATACTCGATTTACACACGGATCCCTGGGGTATAAAGGTCGCGAATGTTGAAGTTAAGCATATCGACCTGCCTGAAGAAATGCAGCGATCCATGGCCAGGCAGGCCGAGGCCGAAAGGGAACGTCGAGCCAAGATTATTAATGCGGAAGGCGAGTTCCAGGCCGCAACCCGTCTCGCGGAAGCCGCAGAAATTATACACAAACACCCTGAAGCCCTGCAGTTGAGATATCTGCAGACGATGCGGGAGATATCATCTGAGAGCAATTCAACAACATTTTTCCCGTTACCAATAGATATTTTAATGCCTTTTTTGAAAAAGTCTTAACCGATGAAAAGTTCAGGGGTTCAGAGCTACATTCTGATAGTTCAATAATTAAGGAGTGATTGCTCATGGATTCCCGCAATATTTTATAGCTTGGTTAGAAAAAGAAAGTCGGATTTCACCACGACATCGTTTTGAAGGGGCAAATCCTGAATACGGCATTGTTAGCACCGAAACACATTTAATTATCAAGTATTAGTTTATATTTAACAAGGAGAAGAATAAAAAAGTTATGGATGAAGAAATAATAAAAGAAGATGAAAAAAAAAATGAAGAACAGGAAAAGAAACAAGCCCTGGAAAAACCCCTGGACAAAATGACAGCCCCTGAATTGAGAGAAATAGCAAAAAAAATAAGTGGCGTTGAAGGCACTCATGGCATGAAAAAAGAAGAACTGCTTTCTATTATCAAAAAAGACAGGGGAATTAAAGACACAAAGGCTCCAAGAAAAAAAAAGGGTTCAAAGAATAAGCCGCAGCGGAACATTAAGGAGTTGAAGGAAAAGATTATCCACCTCAAAAAGGAAAAAAGGCGCGCTCATGAAGCAAAAGAAAGTAATAAGATTGATATCCTGCGTCGTCGTATCAATCGATTGAAAAAACAGACAAGAAAAATTGCTCACGGCTGAAACAGCGAATATTACCGGCAGGTCCCAATTCTGTAACAGGGATCTGTTTTTATTTTATACGGAAATTGCAACGTTTCTGTAATTCGGCGTTTTTTTCTATACCATGGTTTACAAAATAGTAAATGCTGAAATGTCTGCGATTTCTGAAAGTTCATACTCCTCGTGAATGGTTGCAAAATATGATGAAAACAGTAGCTGTTATTCCAGCTGCCGGATCGGGCATACGTATGGGGGGAGAGCGATCCAAGCAATTTCTGGATCTTAACGGCAGGCCGGTGCTTGCAGTTACGCTTTCACATTTCCAAAAATGCGCGAGGATTGATGCGATCATCCTTGTTGTCCCTCCAAAAGATATTGATTATTGCCGGATTGAGATTATAGAAAGATATACATTCAACAAGGTCGAAAAAATCGTTCCGGGAGGCAAGACGCGCCAGGACTCGGTAAGGCTCGGCATTGAGAGTATTGATGAGGATTATGGACTGGTTTTGATCCATGATGGCGTCCGTCCCTTGATTGACGCCAGGTTTTTACAAAGGGTGATTGATACGGCGAAGATACATCAGGCAGTTATTACAGGGTTGAGTGCAAGGGAAACAGTCAAAGAAGTCAACAACGATTTTGAGGTAGTCAAGACCTGTGACAGGGACAGGGTATGGATGATCCAGACACCGCAGGTTTTTCGGTATAAAGATATTTTAAAGGCCCACCAAAAGGCATATAAAGAGGGCTGGGATGAGGCTACGGATGACTCTTTTCTTATTGAAAGGCTGGGCATCCCGGTTAAGGTGATCGAAGGTTCCGAAACAAACATCAAAGTAACGACTCCATACGACCTGAAACTGGCCGGTTTTATTTTGGATCAAACGTAAGAAACAAGGACAAATTAACTTCCCCCAACTATGCATCACAGCTTCAGGCCGTCTTTGCCCGCTCTAAAAGTACAAATATCTTGAAATAGCTCACTATTCCTGCAACTTTTGTGCTTTTAGATCGAACAAACCTGATCTGAATCTGTGCGCCTGCCTGGGGATCTTATTTTGTCCTCGTCCCTAAGTTCGTATTCCTGCAGAACTATTACATTGTCTCTTCAGGATATTTTTATCCGAACATCAATCAAAAGATAACCCTGAAATGGATTGTGTATGCTTATTAAGATAGGTACGAGAGGGAGTAAACTTGCCCTTGTTCAGAGCAATTGGATAAAGAAAAAGATTGAGAACAGACGCCCCCATGCGCGGGTCGAACTTGTAAAGATCAAGACCGTGGGAGACAAGATCCTTGATTCACCTTTAAGCAAGATCGGCGGCAAGGGGCTTTTTGTGAAAGAAATTGAGGATGCTCTCCTTAGCAAAAGGATCCACGTGGCAGTCCACAGCATGAAAGATGTGCCTGCAGAATTGCCGGAAGGTCTTACCATTTCCGCTTTTCCCGAACGTGAAGATCCCCGTGATGCCCTTATATCTTCAGAAAACCTGAAAATAGAACAACTTCCGGTGGGAGCGTGTGTCGGGACAAGCAGTCTGAGAAGAGCGGCTCAGTTACTCCATTTAAGACCTGACCTTGATATCGTATCTCTTAGAGGAAATATTGATACGCGTCTGAAAAAACTCGATTCAGGGGAGATGCAGGCCATTATTCTGGCCTCAGCAGGTCTGAAACGCCTTGGTCTTTGGAACAGGGGGTTTCAGGCGATCTCTATTAAGCAGATGTTACCTGCCATAGGACAGGGAGCATTAGGGCTTGAAGTTCGATCAGACGATAACAGAACCATTGAGATTCTTGATTTTCTGAACCATAAAACAACGGAACTGACAGTCAGGGCTGAAAGGGCCTTTCTTAAGAGACTTGAAGGTAGCTGCCAGGTACCTGTTGCAGCCTTTGCCGGTCTGAATGGGGAAGAACTGCATATGCAGGGCATGGTCGCGGAACTGGATGGAAGCAAAATTATCAGGGATGAGATCGTGGGCAACAAGGATGAAGCAGCGGAAATCGGCATAAATCTGGCCGAAAAATTATCAAGCGCCGGAGCGGACAGGATTCTGGCATGCATATATGGAAGGTAATAGCAAAAAATGGCGAAAGCATCTAAAGGCAAAGTATTTCTTGTAGGCGCAGGACCGGGGGACCCTGATCTTTTGACAGTCAAGGGAAAAGAATGCATCTCCGAGGCAGATGTTGTTGTTTATGACTACCTTGCAAATAAGGTTCTTCTTGAATATGCAAAAGATGATGCCGAGATCATCTATGCCGGCAAAAAGGGCGGGTGTCATACCATGAGCCAGGAAGACATCAGTTCCATGATAGTTAAAAAGGCAAAAATGGGACGGACAGTTGTCAGGCTCAAAGGAGGTGACCCATTTATTTTCGGACGGGGCGGCGAGGAAGCACAGCAACTTGTCAGGGCCGGTGTGGCATTCGAAGTAGTGCCCGGTGTTACATCTGCGATCGCTGTGCCGGCATATGCCGGCATTCCTTTGACACACAGAGATTACACCTCGACGGTGGCATTTATCACAGGTCACGAGGAGCCGGGCAAAAAGGAATCTGATATTGCATGGGAAAAACTGAGCACAGGGGCCGGCACCCTGGTTTTTCTGATGGGTGCAGGCAATCTGCCGTTGATTGCAGAAAGGTTGATGCATTATGGGCGTCCCCCTGATACGCCCGCCGCAGTGATAAGAAGGGGCACGGTTGCAGAGCAAAGAACGGTTGCAGGGACACTAAAAAATATTGCCGAGCTCATCAGGGAAAAGGACATAAAACCTCCGGCTATTATTATAATTGGTGATGTGGTTAATCTGAGAACAGAACTTGACTGGTTTGAGAAAAGGCCCCTCTTCGGCAAGCGCATTGTGGTAACAAGAGCAAGGGAACAGGCAAGCGCCTTTCTTAAAAAACTAACCGGACTTGGCGCAGAATGTATTGAGTTTCCCACCATCAAGATAGTCCCGCCCAGGACCTGGGATATGCTTGATAAGAGTATCAAATCGATCAACAGCTATGATTGGCTACTGTTTACATCCGTAAATGGAGTAAAATATTTCTTTAATCGTCTTGATACCCTTGGCAAGGATGTGAGAGATCTCCATGGATTGAAGATCGGGGCAATCGGTCCCAAAACAGCAGGGGAATTGCAAAACTTTGGAATCAAACCGGAACTTATGCCTGATGAGTACAGAGCGGAAGCTGTCGTGGCGAGTTTTGAAAAATATGGGGTAAGAGGCGCAAAAATTCTGGTCCCAAGGGCAGCTGTTGCAAGAGAGATACTTCCTGATGAACTGAAAAAGATCGGGGCTGAGGTTGACGTGGCGCCTGCTTATGAGACAGTAATCCCGGATGATAATAGCGGGTGGATAAGAGAAATGCTCGAAAAGGGCAATATTGATATGGTCACTTTTACAAGCTCATCCACTGTTAATAATTTTGTAGAAGCGCTTAAAGCAGATAATCTGGAACTGCAAAAATCTATGGAAAATGTTGTCGTAGCCTGTATAGGACCGATCACGGCTGATACCGCTCGGAAAAATGGTCTTAATGCAGACCTGGTTCCATCCGATTATACGATCGAAGGCCTGACCGGGGAGATTATCAACTATTTTTCATCATGATAGATTCCGTAAGGGTTCACGGAACATTTCCCGGCATATCATTGCGAGCGAAGCGAAACAATCTCGGCGAGTTGGAAATATCCAAACAAAACCGGAAAACTATATTTCGGGGTTTTCGTTCAGGCACTGCTTGTATCCTATTCAAATTCCCCGGTATCTAATCAGATTGACCCATTTCCGGGATTACTATGGGGGGGATCTTTTAAAATACAAAGACAATCCAAATCCTGAAACAGCGGCAAAGTTATCGTTTGAATTCGATAGTCTGTTTTCCACAAAAACCGGTTATAATGTTTTAGATGATAGAACAGAAAAAACCAAAAGCAAAAAAAGAGGAGCTTTTGCTGGCTCTCAAATATCCCAGCCTGCCATTGCACAATAATGATTCGGAACTAATAGAAAAACGCAGACAAGACGTCAGTTTACAAACAAAGTCGGATAAAGGGACAAAGGCTGAAGACTCATTTTTGACGATTACTCAAACCGCAAAAAAACAGGGTGTCAACGCTTACAAATACATATACCATCGGATTTCTAAAACGTTCAGCATGCCGTATCTTGCCGATCTGATTCTTCAGAAGTCACTGCCACAAATAGAATAAGGCGCGTTTCCGAAACCATCCAGGTTTGCCAATATATTCTTGAACTGAACTACAGGATGCTATATTCTTACCGTATCCTTTCAACAATGTGCTCACTCAATTTTGGGTAATCTTTTCCCCGCATGCATTGGCTGTCCTCAGGGATATAGTCGTGAGAATGTTTGGGCGCATAAGCGGGCAATTCGAACTCTTTTACATGCTTTTTGAATAGGATACAACCTAAAACCTGCATAAACTATTTTCAAGAAGAAAATTATGCTTTTAATATCAACGAATTACAGAAATGTTGTGCCTGTATAACACGCATTA
>JAGGXA010000068.1 GCA_021163285.1 Deltaproteobacteria bacterium
ACACATGATAACGTGATATGATCAACGACTTTTTTGGTTTTTTGTGAAGGGAACAATGCTGTTTTAGACAGAAAAAGCAGAACCATTCAAAAATACCTTGCAAAAAAATTAGATTCAATTTATTTGATCTACAATATCAACAAGTTACCACCTTGAAAGGGCTGGAACGAGGAAGAATTAACTTCTCCAACCATACGTCTCAGCTTCAGCCCATCTTTGCCGATCTAAAAGTTCAAAAATCTTGAAATAGCTCACTATTCCTGCAACTTTTAGGTTTTTAGATCGAACAAGCCTGACCTGAATCTGTGCACCTTATTGGGGATGTTATTTCGTCATCGTCCCTAAGATGGAGAAAACAAATTTCCGGTTTTTTACGCGAACCCTAATTTGTAATTCATATCCCAATACCTGATACAAGACCAAGTTGTCTGATTATAAGGGATACAAAATAGGCCACAGACAGGTTGAAAACAATGGAAAATCCAGCCCATGCCCAGGAACTTTCTTTCTTGATACAGATTACGGTTACAAAACATGGAACATAGAGCATTGTAAAGATAATAAGGGTGAATGCCGTAAGGGGGTTCCATGCCGGGTCTTTTTTGAGTTTCAACGAAAGTGATCTGTTCTCACCAGAATCCATTGCTCCGAGTGAATAGGCTGTGCCCAGTGTTGAAATAATTACCTCTTTGGCGGCAAATCCTCCTACCAGGGCTATGTTGGTCCGGTAGTCAAAGCCAAGCGGCCTCGTTATAGTCTCCAACCGCTTACCGAGCCACCCGGCAATAGTGCCCTGTAAGGCTATCTGTTTTTGCTGCCTGTTTAAATTGTCTTTTTGGCTCCTGTATTTGAGGTACCCGGATGCTATATTTCTGTACCTGAACTCTGTTTTTTCGCTTCCTTCTTTTAAAAAATATGCTGCTTTTGCCACATTATAGATAGTATCTTCCCTGGTATTTTCTCCTGGGGCAATGACATTTTTTTCCGTTTCTCCTGTAAAAGAATCAAAAAAATGGTTTATCTCTTTAATATCTTTAATATCTTTTATATCATCAAACGTTCCTTTTACATATGTTGAGGCGAGAAAGGAAAAAGCTAACCGGTTCTGTTGTCTCTCAAAATATTCGGCCTGCTCTTTCGAAATACCAGGATAGGTCATCATTGCCCATATGATTATTGAAAATCCGAGGATAACCGTGCCTGCCTTTTTTATATACTCCCAGGTCCTTTCCCAGGTATGAATTAAAAGTCCCCGAAAGGTAGGGCATCTGTAAGGAGGAAGCTCCATCACGAAAGGTGTCTTAGTGCCTCTTAAAATGGTAGACCTGATGAGCTTGGCTGCAAATAAGGCAAAAGTCCAGGAAAGGATCGTCATGAGAAACATAACACCGGCCTGATGGTTGGCGAAAAATGCAGCTATAAGCACGGCATAAACAGGCAGTTTGGCCCCGCAATTCATAAACGGCAGCACAAGAATTGTGGCAATCCTCTCTTTCGGGTCTCTCAATGTTCTTGTGGCCATTACCCCGGGTACGGCGCATCCTCCTGAAATACCGCCGCTTATGATAAGGGCCATCACGGAATTACCATGAAGCCCGAACCATCTCAGCACCCTGTCTAGCATGTATGCCACTCTCGCCATATAGCCGGAATCCTCCATAATGGCAATAGAAAAAAACATAAACATAATGAGAGGTACAAACCCCAGTACTCCGCCCATCCCATCAATCACACCGGAAATAATTATGGATTGCAGAGTGCCTTCCGGTACTATTAAGACGATAACCCCTTTTAAATAGTCGAAAAAGAGTTCAAACCAGTGGATAGGGATCTCACTTACCCAAAAGGTAAAGAGATAGATTCCGTACAGTATGGCTATCATAAATATGGGGCCCATCATACGGTTTGTCAGTACTTTGTCAATCTTGTCGGACATGTTGAGGCGCAACTCAATCTTTCTATTTACAGCCCTTTTGGTAATACCTGTTATGTAACCATAACGGTGATCGGCAATTATGGCCTCTGGTTCCACATCGTGTGTAGCAGTTATATGTTTAAAGATTCTCCTGCACACAGTATCGATTCTGGGGGCCAGGGCAGGATCCTGTTTAAGGAGCTCCACCATCAGCCTGTCACCTTCGAGACACTTGAGGGCACGCCACCTTGGGGGATATTTCATGTCAAATACACTGGACTTCTTTATTATATCCTCTACCTTACTCAGGGCCTGATCCACGTCCATGCCATAAGAGATTATGGATGGTTCCCATTTGCTGTCGGTTTGAGCCGTCTCAACTACTTTGTCGAGGAGCTCCTTGATCCCCTTGTTTGCCCTTGCTACCATCGGAACTACCGGGACCCCAAGCAGATCGGACAATTTCCGATGATCAATAACAATATTTTTTGATTCTGCCAGATCTATCATGTTCAGGGCAATGACAAGAGGAATCCCCAACTCCTTGAACTGGACTGCGAGGTAGAGATTCCTGTCAAGGTTTGAGGCGTCAACAATGTCGATTACCAGGTCGGGTTTCTCATTTATCAGAAAATCCCGTGCCACGATCTCTTCAATGGAATAAGCGGTCAAAGAATATGTGCCGGGGAGATCAACCACATCTATCTCCCGGCCTTTGTGCACCACACTCCCATACTTCTTTTCCACTGTAACACCGGGATAATTGGCAATATGCTGCCTTGCTCCGGTAATGGCATTGAAAACGGTTGACTTGCCGGCATTAGGGTTTCCCGAAAGCGCTATCGTCAATTTTGTCTGCATATTTTTTTTAACCTTAATCTTAATCTTCGTCCACTTCTACCATAATATGACTTGCTTCGTTGTTTCTGAGTGTCAGGATGAAATCCATAAGCTTGATTGCCACAGGGTCTTTTAAGGGGGCTCTGCCCTGTATCTGGATCAGAGTTTCAGGTACAAGACCCATTTCTCTTATCCTCCGCCCCATATCACCGGTTGCGGATATTTTTTTGATAACACCCTCCTGATTATTCGTCATATGTCGCATGGTGATAACCTTCTTCATACTGAGTATATCCCTCCTGTATGTATAAAAACTCATAGATTAATTATAACCGTTCACAGATTCGGGATTATATGGTAATATACTGTGAGAGGTTGCAGGTTGATTTTTTTTATGTTTACCGCAAAGCCGTAAAGAGCGCAAAGAACCCAAAGAAAAATAGCAGCCGTTCACCAGGGGTATGAACTTACGGAAACCTTCCCGGGCCCTTAATTGTTACGATTGGCAACGGTCACGCAAATAGTTGCAAACCTGCAAGCGGATATTCGGGGCAACGGCAATGAGGTGTTCATCAATCCTCTCCCCATTTAAGTGTTCGTTGAGAAAAAAATCGCTGCCGTCAGTTTTATATATTTTTCCCCCGGCCGCTTCAATAATAATGCGCGCTGTTGCGAGGTCATGATAAGTTTCTCTACCGATAACCGCAGCCTCTGCGCGGCCGGATGCAACATAGCAGACATGGGCGACAGTGCACCCGAGGTTGCGTACCTTTCCCGGAAATGTTGAAAGATAATGGTTATGAAAGCGGGAATATATGAGAAGAACACTCTCATCGTTAATATCCGTCTGAGTAGAGACAAATATTTCCTGATCTCCACGGCAGGCCTTTTGTCCTGCAAGCGCATGAAAAAGATCTCCTGTTGCGGGCATGTAAAACATCCCGAAAACAGGCCAGTAATTTTCAAGGAGCGAGACGGAAATTCCCCAGATTGGTATTCCGGCCTGGAAATTGGAAACACCGTCTATTGCATCAAAAATCCATAGATACCTCTTCCCTTCATGTGAGTATTGACTGTCATCCTGAGTGTTTTTGAATATCCGATGTTCGGGAAACCTGTCGCAGAGCCGATCCTGAAATAACTGTGTCAGCCTTAGTTCGGCATTTGTTACCAGGTCCTGGTCGAATTTCAAGTTGAGTTTGCCTCTTCCATAAAATTTAAGCGCTTCTTCTCCGGCATCCCGGATTATATCCATTGCAAAAAGTTTTAGGTCCTCAATTTCATGCGCTTCAAAAACTGTCATTGTTTCTCCATCTTTAACTGTTCAGGTGTTTAGGCTGAATGTTTCATTTTCCTGCGGGCAGGCAAAGGGGCCTGCCCCTGCAATTGTTTTCACCATGCATCGGGTTTTTCGCAGGGGCAGCTCCCTGTGGCTGCCCATCAGAGAAATATTACCGATTGAAGTTGGTTTGTCACCTGTTTAAAAGAAAAGTGTCCAAAAAATTACGATTAAAATTCCATTCTTTCCGAGGTCTGTATTAACATATTGAAGTTGTTCTTTTTCTCAATTCAACCTTCAATCTTTAACCTTCAACATTGTGTCTGAACAGACCTTTCGTTCAGACATTATATATCCTCCCATGAAAATATCCTGCGGTTGGTAATCGCATTACATGCCCTCACAACCGAGACCGTCCTTTGGTGAAACATGTTCAAAAGTACCATGTCAAGGCCCGCCGCTGCAAGCATTGAAAGATAGACCTCCTCAAGGAGCAGTTTTTTTTCTTTAATGCCTTTACCGGAGGTTAGATTTGATATTCCTACGACCGTCCTTACCGGAAACCCTAAGAGATCCGGGAGCATTTTGATAACATTTATAAGTTCCACAGCCTGTGCGCTCCCGTCTTCCCACATGAGCGGGGCAAGCACCGGGTCTATGATTAGTCTTTCAGGCTCAAGGCCCATCTCATTATAGGCCGTAAAGAGCTGAACGGCCAGTTCAAGACGTTCATTTGCATTTGAAGGCACCATTCCGTTGGTATGAACCAAAAAACCTATAATATCGCAGTCAAACTCCCGGGCAAGAGGAAGAATCCTTTCAACTTTTGCAGGCTCGAGAGAAAATCCGTTAATAACAGGCTTATTTTTGCAGGCCTTAAGACCTGCCGCCATTGCCATGGGGTTTGAGGTATCAATGGAGAGGGGAAGACTTACGCTGTCCTGGATCGTCCTGACAAGGAAGGTCATCTTCTTTTCTCCATCACGTGTAAGCGGACCAGGGTTAATATCAATTATATCGGCGCCGCCGGCTTCACATTGTTTGGCCATGGCCTTAACAGGCCCTGGATCCATTTCAGCAAGAGCCTTTTCAATAACCCGATTTGTGATCTCAATATTTTCAGCGACAATTTTCAAGCGCTTTCTCCTTAAAGGGCGAACCTGTAATCTTTGAACGATTAGGTTACCGACGTAAGGCGGGACACCTTGAAATTTCAGCGGTCTGAGAGGTGTAGGGGCGAATCTTGTATTCGCCCTGATCGCTGTTCTATACACCTTGCCTCATTATTTGCAACGGAATTCACAAGTTTTGAGACGGGATAACCTGTAAGCTTTCGGACCTGACCATCCCGCAAAATCGTTTCTATCTGTTTTCCATCCTGAATATCAGGATCCAGCCAGGGAGCAATTGCATCCTGTGTGAGGATAAACGGCATCCGGTTATGTATTTTCATGATAGATTCCATTGAAGGAGTAGTGATGACTGTACATGAAGGATAATTTGACCCGTTACTGCCCTTCCATGTCTCCCATAGACCGGCAAAGGCAAACGGATCCCCCGAGGGTGTGGTAAAATACCATGGTTGTTTTTGATGGTTTTCCCTTTTCCATTCATAAAAGCCATCAGCAATGATCAGGCATCGTCTCTTCTTAAAGGCATTGCAAAAGCTCGGTTTTTCTTTTAATGTTTCGATACGTGCATTAATGAGGCTGGAGGCGACTGACGGGTCTTTTGCCCAGGATGGGACAAGACCCCAATGGAGTTTCCCCAGCCGGTTACCATTATGCCGGATAACCGAAAGTACTTTATGTGTCGGAGCGATATTATAACTCGGTTTGATGTTGCAGGTTACAACATCTATGTTAAAAAACTCACAAATAACTTCCAAAAGACTGTACTGAACAAATCTGCCACACATGATTTATACGCCGTAACCGTTCACGGAACGTTAAAATTTGAAAAATCTTCCGTATTTTCATTTCCAATTTCAAGTCGTGAACGGTTTCTATGCGTTATTATATTTCAAGCAATTGATCCCAGTTAGTTGTATAAGACCGTGAACGATAATTAGATACAGGCTGCCACTGCCGATCGTTTATCAGGCCTGCCGAGGCATATTTTAAAGTGCCCGGGCCGATTTTTTCATTTATCTCATCAAGAGTTTGCATAAGTTTTACTGAACGGTTGCGATCTTTGCAATCAAAAAAAACCGTCTGAATCTGATTTTCAGGCCTTAGTTCTTTATATATAATTCCTGCCTTTTTATAATTATAACCTTTCCTGAATATCTTTCTAAGCCCTTTGCCTGCATACTTCATAAGCTCGGAGGTGTCACTGGTCGGCACAGGAAGCCGTATGGTTCCCATATTATAATATTGATGTCCTTTCCTGAAACGGCTGGTCATGATAAAGACCATAAGCACGCCTGCAACCGAACGTTCTTTTCTGAGCTTTTTTGCACCCATAGATATAAAAGTGGCAATTGCCTTCTCTACTTCGGACAGGGTTTCCACCGGATGCTTAAATGTCCTGGATACGGTAATACCTTTCTTTGGGGGTGGAGATATTTCAAGGGGGTAACATGAGATCCCTTGAAGTTCCTGAATCAACCTGAGGCCTGGTACACCCATCTTCTTTTTTATGAAGGTATTATTATTGACATTACGGAGCTGCAAGGCATTATTGATGTTGTTTTCCTTGAGAAACCGGGAATAAGCAGGCCCTACGCCCCAGATATCTTTCACGTCTGTCAGCGCAAGCGACCTGTCGAGGCAGGGTGATATTGTCAGGTCCAGGACACCACCTGTCTTTTGGGACTTTTTAGCAATACCGCCGGCAATTTTGGCAAGTGTTTTTGTCTTTGCAATGCCTATGGATACCGGAATGCCTGTCCATTTTTTTATCGTTGCTTTTATTCTGCGGCCGTAAGCGGTAATATCGCACCGGCTTAGATGAGACAGGTCCAGAAACGCCTCGTCAATGGAATAGATCTCAATATCAGGGGTAAAGTTTAAAATGGTCTTCATTACCCTCTGTGACATATCGCCGTAAAGCGCATAATTGGATGAATAGACCTGTATTCCATGGGTCTTTACCCGGTCACGTATCTTAAACAGGGGCGCCCCCATTTTAATGCCAAGCGCCTTGGCCTCATTTGACCTTGCAACGGCACAACCGTCATTATTGGAAAGCACTATTACAGGTTTTCCCTCAAGGCGGGGATTAAAAACCCGTTCACAGGAGACATAAAAATTGTTGCAATCTACAAGTGCAAAGAGAGGAGACACAAGGCCCATACCGTTAAAGAGGATGTATCACATTTGTAACAACGCCCCAAACCTCAAAGTCCATTTCCTCCCGGATCTCTAAGGGTTCATAATCTTTGTTTTCAGGCGTCAAATAATATTTGTCTTTGATTATGCGAATCCTTTTTACAGTCAGATCACCATTGACTACGGCAATTACAACCTTTTTGTCCGCCGGCTCAAGGGCACGGTCCACAATCAGGATATCATCAGGGTGTATCCCCGCCTTAATCATGGAATCACCTGTGACCTTCACAAAAAATGTTGCTGCAGGGTGTTTTATAAGCCGCTTATTGAGATCAAGCCTGCCTTCAACGTAATCATCGGCAGGAGATGGGAAACCAGCTTCAACCCGAACCATAAACAGGGGGCGTTCATATTTCGTTGACAGGTCCGGGATATATATTTCAGATATTTCTGTTACCAATTTGACTTAAAATCCTTGTAACCGTTCACGGGTTTGAAGGTTAAAGGTTGAAGGTTAATAGTTCAATATTCAGGGTAATAACTTATGGATTCCTGGGCATCCTTCAATAAGTTCAAAAAATAGTTTACAGTTTGAACGTTTCTCGTTCCCACGCTCCAGCGTGGGAATGC
>JAGGXA010000094.1 GCA_021163285.1 Deltaproteobacteria bacterium
CCTTGTGCGAGATCTGAAAAAAGTATAGTTTTCCTTAAAAAAGTCAAATAATATTTTGCAATTCAGTGATTTTCTGCATACTATTTTCATTATACACTTAGTTGTGAAATTTATTCAAAACGAATAGTTTTTATGGTATACAGATACTACGGTTTTAACGGATTCAACATGGAAATATTTTACCCAAATTCCATTAAGAGTCAGAGCAGCCTTGGCCCATTCCCAATCCTCCGTGCCGTTTGAATATGAGGATGAGGCTTTTTTCAAGTCATTATGATGCGCTTTGTCATGTTTGGGTCGCCCGCAAGCCCCGGCGGGCGGTTGCTGATTCTCACGGTATAAGCAGGCAAACCCTGAAAAAACGGGAGGCTGCATTTGCAGATTATGGGTCTGTGGGACTTCTGCCGAAACTTTTTTTTGGACATTAATCCACGGCTGGAACAGCTCATTATTTTGATCAAATCATCCCGTCCGCATGAACGGGCCGGCTATGCATTACGTCTTGCGGATGCCCTCCGGATACCTGGGGCCGATTTCCGCCTCCTGTTAATGCCCTGCAGAAAAAGTCGGATATAAAGCAGTCTGTTAAAGCGAGGATCCCGGATTTGATTGCCAAAGCCGGGCTAAAGGTAAACCCGTCCTTTTCCCGTTTCATCAGGACCCTGTCCCACCGCAAGGTTATGATAAACAATCCCGGCGCTATTATTGCCGCCCCTTTCCCGGATCAATCTGGAGTGGTGGAAGCGCTGCGCACCTATGGTCCGGGAAATTTTCAGCCTGCCGATATTACCACCAATATCATTGTGGATGTCCTGCGCATCATTGCAGGCTTTCCCACCATCCATGATTATACCATGAACTCGGATCGTTCCGTGGCTATTGCCGCAGGCCTGTCGTTGAACCCGTCCAAATGCCGTTTCTATGACTCTTCTGAAACACTGCGATTCGAGCGTCTGCAGGCGCTGCTTTATTTCTTAAATGCCGCTGCAAAGGGGTTATTAAACATTTCCCTGCCGGTTTTTTTATTCTTTCCCGGACCTCCCTTTTTGCGTGGGTCTTTTTTCTTTCCTTCTTCAGCGCCGGGATTGTTTACAGGCAGTCCGGCCCCTTTTTTCATGGAAAGGGAAATCCTCTTTCTTTCATGGTCAACTTCCAGTATTTGGACCAGTACCTTTTCATTGACCTTTACAATCTCATGCGGATTTTTTACAAAACGGTCTGCAAGCTGACTTATGTGCACAAGACCATCTTGATGAACCCCAATGTCCACGAATACGCCAAATGCAGTGATATTTGTCACTATTCCCGGCAATTTCATTCCCGGAGTCACATCCCCTATCTTTTCCACGCCATCTGCAAAGGCAAAACTTTCGAATTCCTTGCGTGGATCTCTCCCCGGCTTGTCAAGTTCCGATAATATATCATTTATTGTCGGGATTCCAACATCTTTTGTAACGTAATCATCTTTTTTGATCTTTTTCCTGAGAGTTGCCTCCATCATCAGTTCCTTGATTGAACAACCCATATCCTTCGCCATGGCCTTTACAATGGAATAACTCTCAGGATGCACGGCGCTCCCATCCAATAAATTTTCTCCGCCACTGATACGTAAAAATCCGGCGGCCTGCTCAAACGATTTATCCCCAAGGCGGGGAACTTTTTTTAGTGATTTTCTGGATGCAAAAGGACCATGTTCATTTCGGTAATCAACGATGTTTTTTGCAAGCTGGGGACCCAGTCCCGAGACATAGGTCAATAATTGCCGGCTCGCTGTGTTAACTTCCACACCAACGGCATTAACGCAACTCATCACCACATCATCAAGGCTTGCCTTAAGCGCTTTTTGGTCTACGTCATGCTGGTATTGACCTACTCCGATCGATTTTGCTTCTACCTTTACCAGTTCCGCCAGGGGATCCATAAGCCGCCTGCCTATTGAGACTGCCCCTCGCACAGTTACATCCTGGTCAGGGAATTCTTCTCTGGCAACCTCCGACGCTGAATATATGGATGCGCCGCTCTCATTGACCATTACGCTCCGTATCCCGGCAGGCAATGAAAGGCTTTGAATAAAAATTTCAGTCTCTCTTCCACCCGTACCGTTGCCTATGGCAATGGCATCCACTCCGAACTTATCACACAAGTCCCTCACTGTTGCCGCTGCCTGTATCTTGTCTTTTTCCGACAGGGTCGGGAATATAGTGTCGTGATGCAGCAGTTTCCCTTGAGGATCCAGGCAGACCACCTTGCACCCGGTCCTGAACCCCGGATCAATTGCAAGCACTGTTTTTTGGCCTAATGGCGGCGCAAGAAGGAGCTGCTTCAGATTATCCGAAAAGATCTTGATAGCATCGCTATCAGCACGCTTCTTGGTTTCAATACGGATCTCCGTCTCCATGGCATGTGAAATCAGTCGTTTATAACTGTCATTAACCGCCATCTCCCTTTGTTCGGAGGCAGGGGAATTGCCTCTTACAAACTTCCGCTTAAGTATCGAGATAGCCTCTTCCTCTTGAGGAGCTATATGAAGACTCAGGAAGCCTTCCTTCTCTCCCCTGCGCATCGCAAGAATCCTGTGGGAAGGTGCGCTTGCCACAGGTTCCTGCCAGTCAAAATAATCACGATATTTTTGACCTTCCGTTTCTTTATCCTCGATCTTTTTTGAGATAAACAACCCTTTTTCGGCAAAAAGAGAGCGCATCCGGGCACGCACATCAGGGTCTTCACTGATCCACTCACACATAATATCTCTTGCGCCCGAAAGGGCATCCTCTATTGATTCAACGCCTTTTTCATGGTCTACAAACGGAATTGCTTCCTTTAAGGGATCAATATCCTCTTCGTTGAAAATAGTAAGCGCCAAAGGTTCCAGGCCTTTTTCTTTTGCAATAGTCGCGCGTGTGCGTCGTTTCGGCCTGAATGGCAGATATATATCTTCAAGTACGGTAAGGGTGTCAACTGATTCGATCTCTTTCTTCAATTCATCAGTCAGTTTTCCCTGATCCTGTAAAGACTTGAGTATAACATTGCGGCGTTTATCGAGGTCTGCAAGCCGGGCCAGGCGGTCACGGATGCCGGCTATTGCAACCTCGTCGATAGAACCTGTCGCTTCTTTCCTGTAACGGGCAATAAACGGCACGGTAGAGCCTTCACCCAGCAGATCTGCCGTAGCCCTGACCTGCCATGATTCAAGGTGCAATTCGCCGGCAATTTTCTCTATGTATTCATTATTCATAAATTACTCCTGTAATACCGGAATTTGTTATTTCGTAACCGTTCATGTAACGTTTAAAATTCAGACCCCGGAAATCATAGATTGAATAAAAATGCAAAAAGCCTTGTTATTCAGATCTTTCGGTCATTACACAATGATTTGCTGGACAGACACAAGCAAAAAGATTGACACCGTGCATTAGAAAAATATTGCCGATTGAAGTTGGTTCGACACCTGTTTAAAAGAAAAGTGTCCAAAAAATTACGCTTAAAATGCCATTCTTTCCGAGGTCTGAAATTAGAAATTCGGGCATCCTTCAAACCTGATTTATGCTTTGTAGATATTGTTTTTCGTCTAATACCCATTCTCCGGCGCAGAAACCAGTATGGTATGCATTCCCACGCTGGAGACCGGGAACGAGACGAACGTGACAGGACGTGGGAGCGAAGGAAAACCTTACTTTTTTGTATTGCACCCCTTCTACCTTCTACATTCTACATTCTACCTTAAAACCCATAAACGGCTACGTTATCTCTAACCCTCTGAATCAATGGTTTCCACAAGGACTTTCGCTGTACCATTATTGTAAAAGCCGAGCCTTTTGGCCGCGCCTGCGCTCATATCTATGATCCGTCCTGCCACAAAAGGGCCGCGGTCGTTAACCCGAACAATAACCGTTTTCTGATTTTCAAGGTTTGTCACACGTACATAAACAGGGAGGGGCAGGTATTTGTGCGCAGCGCTCAGACTCTCGGGATCAAAGGCCTCTCCATTGGCGGTCATATGGCCGCCCTTTTGACGCAATGTTTCATAGCCATACCATGATGCAAGGCCCTTTTCCCTGTATGTTTTTGCCTCGTTAATTGTCATTGGCACATATCTTTTGCCGTAAACCACGTATGGGGCCCTCTTTACAAGGCCTAAACGGATTGCCTCCTTAGGCGCCATGCCATCTATTGATTCAATTCCCTCATGAGTTAAAGGCCAGCCTGTTGGGGCCCTGACCACCCGAAATGTAAATTCACCAATCTTGTATACTATTTTACCGGTTAAAACAGTTCCCTTTACAACGCACTTGGTAACCTTGCAGGTAGTTACAACAGTTCCTTTTGTCACCTCGTAAGGAACTGTTATGAGACAACAGGAGGTAAAAAAAAGTAAGGTTACGGGCAAGAGCAATAAATATTTTCGAATCAACATTATATCCCTGATTGATAAAGAGAGACCATTCACAGCTTAAATCCTGCGATAAATTTCCCTGTATGTCAACACCGGAACAGACAAAAAATAAGTCGATTTTTTTTCTTGACATCCCGAACGTCCAAACACTAAAGTGTCAGAAAGTGGTAGATAGTCCCATAAATTCCCGTCAGAAATTAATTTATGTTCAGAGGTCGCTCAAAACATACTCTTGACACCAAGGGCCGACTGGCAATTCCCGCAAGGTTCAGGGAAGTATTGAACCAAAGGGAAGAAAGCTGTTTAGTGGTAACCAACCACAACAGCTGCCTGTGGGCCTATCGCAGAGAGGATTGGAGGATAATCGAGGAAAAGGCGGCAAATCTGCCACAATTCGATCGAGCCGTCAACACCTATCTCAGGTATTTTATATCAGGGGCAATTGAATGTCCAATTAAACAGGGACGAATTACCTTAACCCAGGATTTGAGAGATATTGCGGGTCTGAACAAAGAAGTAGTTCTTGTCGGAGAACTGAAGATATTCGAGATCTGGGATAAGAACAGGTGGGAAGAAGAATTCCAGCGGGTCAAAGAAGAATTTTCCGATGTCAGCCAGTCCCTTTCAGGTCTAGATATTTAAGATCGGCCTCCCGGTATCCATAACGAATATTATACCTTTGAACCCGTGAACGGTTACAGCTTGGATTATCATCAACCCGTGCTTCTAAAAGAGGTCGTCAAATATCTTGTTTATCAAACGGATGGCTTATACGTAGACGGCACCGCGGGAACCGGTGGTCACAGCCTGTCCATCGGAAAGGCGTTGTCAGGAAAAGGCAGCCTGATTTGCCTCGACAGAGACCCTGATGCAGTCAGATTATCGAGGGAGAGGCTAGCTGTTTTAGGAAACAGGACGAAAGTAATTCAGGCGAGTTATGCCGATCTGAACAAAGTACTTGAGGAACTGAAAATTAAAAAGGTTAACGGGGTATTGCTTGACCTCGGGATGTCGTCTTATCAGCTTGATTTCTCAGGCAGGGGATTCAGTTTCAATAAAGATGAGCCCCTTGATATGAGAATGAATCCGGAATCGGGTGTGCCGGCCGGTTATCTGATTAACAGGCTCTCTGCGGACGTGCTTAAAAATATATTGAGGAAGTATGGTGAAGAAAAAAAGGCAGGGCTGATTGTAAAAGCCATTGTGAGAGCACGCGAAAAAAAGCCTCTTACTACTTCCTTCGAGTTGGCAGCCTTGATTAAATCGGTAATACATCAGCCTTATCGTGTTAAGGCGCGGCATCCTGCCACCCGGACATTTCAGGCGCTGAGGATAGCCGTCAACAAAGAATTACAAAACATTGATACGTTTCTCGACAAAATACCATTTCTGTTATCAAATGGAGGGAGACTAATCGTCATATCTTACCATTCGCTTGAAGACAGAAAGATTAAACAGGCCATGTTTGAGTGGGAAAACAGATGTGCCTGTCCTCCCGATTTTCCCTATTGCGTATGTGGGAAAAAACCTCTTTTCAGGCGTATTACCAAAAAAGGTCTTAAGCCGGTTATGGAGGAAATAGAGAAGAATCCAAGGGCCCGCAGCGCCATATTAAGAGCTGCGGAAAGGATATAACCATGACAAGGTCGGAAAGAGTCTCAAGAATGATGGGGTCCCGAAACGCCGGGACAGGGGTTCGTGTCAAGAACTCCAGGAAGAAAAAACACAGATTACACCTGACAGGAAAACAGATAGTTGTGAGCATAATTATGTTATTTGTCTTTATGGGGAGCAGCATTAGTTATGTCTGGTCGAATTTTGAAAATACCCGGATAGGTTATGACCTGAGCCAATTGAAAAAGGAGGAAATGCGACTCACGGAAATTAACAGGAAGTTGAAATTAGAGTTGGCCACATTAAAATCGCCTCAGAATATCGAAAGGATAGCCGTCAAAAAACTTGGTCTCAGGCAGCCTTCCCCCGGTCAGATTATTGTACTACAGTGAAAATCAAGGAAAAAAAGTGGATTCGATTTCGTATTTATCTTGTTGCCGTTTTTTTTCTGCTGGGATTCTTGACTGTATTGGCGAGATCATTCCAACTCCAGGTACTTGAAAAAAACAGGCTTAAGACTTTTGCGCGTTCAAGCTACGAAGGGATAATAAAATTACCTCCCAAACGGGGAACGATATATGATCGGAAAGGTCATGAACTGGCCATTAGCATTGAAGTCGGATCCGTCTATTCTCACCCAAAAAGGGTCAAAAACAAGGTCAAAACGTCCAGTCGTCTTTCACAAATCCTGAAAGAAAAAAAGTCCAGGATACTCAAACTTTTGAAAAGCAAATCTTCCTTTGTCTGGATAAAGAGGAAGATAGATCCTGACCGTGCAAGGAAGATTAAGGCGCTCGGCCTGGATGGTATAGGCGTAATTACCGAGGTCAGGCGCTGTTACCCCGGACGCGAGATAGCGGCCCACCTGATAGGTTTTGTCGGTTCTGAAAATCAGGGTCTTGAAGGACTTGAGAAAAAATACGACAATTTCCTGAGCGGCCCGCAATACAGCCTCATCCACATGCTGGATGCCAAACGACGCCCTTTTTCTATTAGCAGGCCTATACCCTCCGGCAATGGAAAAATGCATGACCTGATCCTGACGATCGATAAAGATATCCAGTACAAAGCTCAGCAGGCCCTGCGACTGGCGGTAAAAAAGACAAGGGCAAGGGCAGGCCATTGTATTGTTGTTAACCCGGATACAGGTGAAATTCTCGCTATGGCCGTGGTTCCGGAATTCAATCCTAATATTTTTTTTAGATATAAACCGTATCAATGGAGGAACCGGACGGTTACCGATTGTTTTGAGCCCGGCTCAACAATAAAGGCCTTTCTTCTCGCCGCGTCTCTGGAAAAAGGCGTTGTGAATCCGAATACCAGGTTTGACTGTGAGCAGGGAAAGTACAAGATCGGAACTAAAACAGTCCGCGATACCCATAAACACGGCATAATGAGCGTATCGGAAATCATTATGCACTCAAGTAATATAGGCGCGATAAAGATCGGGCAGAAGCTTGGGTATGGAACTTTCTACAATTACCTGCAACAATTTGGGTTTGGCAAGAAGACAGGCATTAACCTCATGAGTGAAAGGAAAGGGTTTATAAGGCCTCCCAAAGATGCAAAAAAGATAGAACAGGCCACCCTCTTTTTCGGGCAGGGCATGACAACCACATCTTTACAGCTTGTAATGGCAATGGCAGCCATTGCAAACGGGGGAAAACTGATGCGGCCTTACGTGGTCAAGGCGGTTGTAGATGAATCGGGAAGGGTGGTGAAAGAAACCGGGCCGGAGATGGTTAGAAGGGTCATTTCAAGAAGAACGGCCGGAAGAGTGGCAAATATTCTTGAAAAGGTTGTAAGCAATGAAGGTACCGGGGCAAAGGCATGCATCAGCGGTTTCAGAGCCGCAGGCAAAACAGGCACTTCCCAGAAAGTTGATCCCAAAACCAGGAGGTATTCAAGGTCAAAATATGTGGCCTCCTTTGCAGGCTTTGTTCCTGTGGATCGACCCAGGCTGGTAATCCTTGCCGTAATCGATGAACCGAGAGGCATAACATACGGCGGTATTGTTGCCGGACCTGTTTTCAGCGATGTCGGGTCATGGTGCTTGAATTATCTCAGGGTCGATCCTCAACTCAGGCTGGTGGAAAAGGGTGTAAATCAGGGGGAAACAGAGCGTTCAAACATTCAAAAAACAGTAGTTTGCCGGCCTGCTCCGAGGGTGAAAGGGGGTGCTTTGCCTGATTTCAGGGGACTTGGAATGAGAGATGTACTTAAAAGGGGGAGATCGCTTGGATTAACCGTACTGCTTAAAGGAACAGGACTGGCCTACAAACAAGATCCCAGGCCGGGATCATCAATTAAAAAAACCACTATGGTAAAGGTATGTTTCAGACCTCCAACATAATGGCGCACGGTTTTATCGCAACTTCCGTTTGAAGGAGCAAATCCGGAATACAGCAGGTTCATCCATGCATAAGGAAGTTATTTCGTCCTCGTCCCTAACCCTGATCGTATGAACCCTGAACCTGCGAACGGTTACTGTGAGGTTTTGGTATGCAGTTAAACAGTCTGCTCAAAGGAATTATTCATGATGATTTTATCGGTAATCCCGACCTGGAAATAGTTGGGCTTGCCCAGGACTCACGCCGTGTAAAACCAGGAGACCTCTTTGTTGCCGTAAAAGGACATGCCGCGGATGGTCATAACTTTATAGAAGATGCCGTTAAGAATGGGGCGGCAGCGCTGATTGTGGAATCCTCATCGGATTTAAAACGGGTTGACGGGAAAATACCCCTAATCCGGGTGTCGGACTCCCGTGATGCCCTTTCAAAGCTTGCCGTAACTTACTATGACAGCCCTTTTAACAGGATGAACTTAATCGGGATCACGGGTACGAATGGAAAAACTACCACGAGTTACCTCCTGGAATCTATTCTCCTTAGGGCAGGCGCCAGGCCGGGTGTCATAGGGACCATAAATTACCACTATTCCGATAAGACGCAGAAAGCGCCCGTGACAACTCCCGGCCCCCTGGAACTGATGTCCATCCTTCGTGATATGGCGGATGCGGGAATTACGGATGTGGTCATGGAGGTCTCATCCCATGCTCTCGACCAGCAAAGGGCAAAAGGATGCCCGTTCAGGGTCGCCGTTTTTACGAATATTTCCAGGGACCACCTCGATTATCATGCTTCAATGGAAGAGTATTTCAAGGCCAAGAGCCTCCTTTTCAGGGATCTTGAGAAAAATGGTCCTGATGGAACGGCAAGGGCGGTAATAAACCTCGATGATCCGGGGGGGGAAGACCTGAGACGCATTACGGATGCCGGGATAATTACCTATGGCCTCAAAAAAGGTTGTGATGTCCATGTGCGTCAGCTCGATTTTAATAGAAAAGGCCTGACTGCCAGGATGATAACACCTGTTGGCGAAGCGGATATATCCTCTTCGCTCATAGGGGATTTCAATATTTATAATATTATGGCGGCATCTGCCGCGGCCCTGAGTATGGATATTGACCTTATTGATATTGTACGGGGAATAGCAGATCTTAAAGGAGTCCCCGGCCGCCTCGAACTGATAAAAAACGACCGTTCTTTGACTATTATATGCGATTACGCCCACACACCGGATGCCCTTTTAAAGGCCATAAGGGCAGTAAAATCTCTTGCCCGGGGCCGTGTAATAACCGTTTTTGGGTGCGGTGGTGACCGGGATAAGGGAAAAAGGCCGAAAATGGGCAGGATAGCAGGTGAAGAAAGCGATCTGATTATTATTACGTCGGATAACCCAAGGACGGAAAATCCCGCTGCCATCGCACAAATGATTGAGGATGGCATGCTTATCTCGGGTCGACAAAAACTTCAGGGACTTTTCGATAAAAGCAGCGTGGATTCCGGGTATCTAATCGAACTTGACAGAGAAAATGCCATAAGGCGGGCGGTTGATATAGCAGATGAAAGTGATCTGATCCTGATTGCCGGGAAAGGACATGAGGATTATCAAATCACAGGGAAGAAAAAGATGAACTTCGATGATCGCAGGATTGCGGCTGAAGCCGCATCAAGAGGAAACTGAATGTCAGCCGTATGGGGTGAAATAACAGCCTCAGAGATTTTTTCCCTGATAACAGGGCAAACTATTTCGGGAGACCCTCAAACTCCCTTTGCCGGGCTTAGCACCGATTCAAGAACGATAAAGCGTGGTGAGTTATTCTGGGTGCTGAAGGGAGAACGCTTCGATGGGCACGATTTTGTTCAGAAAGCGGTAAAGGCGGGCGCCGCAGGGGTCGTAGTGCAAAAGCGGAATTTCTTGCAAAAACCTCTTGCGGGCAACCCTGTTATCATAACCGTAGATGACACTTTGAAGGCCCTGGGAAGATTTGCCCGCTGGTGGCGGCAGCAACATGACGTTCGGGTACTTGCGATTACAGGCAGCACCGGAAAGACCACCACAAAGGAGATGGCGGCAGGCATACTTGAACTTGATAAAAAAACCTTAAAAAGTCCGGGCAATTTTAATAACCTGATCGGCCTGCCCCTGACACTTTTCAAGATTGATCGTAAAGACCGTAATGTAGTCGTTGAAATGGGAATGAACAGGCCTGGAGAGATTGAGCATTTAACCGAAATAGCAGGGCCCGACGCAGGTGTCATTACCAATGCAGGGATGGCCCACCTTGAAGGATTTAAAGATCTTGAGGGGGTGGCAAGAGCCAAAGTGGAGATGATCAGGAAGATATCTTCCGACGGCAGGGTGGCCTTAAATGGAGATGATGCACTTTTGCTGAAGACATCATCAGGTCTCGGCAAAGAAATTATTACATTCGGCCTTAATGAAAATAATGACATCAGGGCATGCAGGATCAGAAATTTCCAACGTGAAGGTATATCTTTCGAGCTCATGTATCAAAGGGATTCCCGGCTGGTCAGATTGAAGGTGCCCGGGATGTATAACGTGTTAAACGCCCTGGCGGCAGCAGCGGGCTGTATCTGCCTGAACATACCTCAGGAGCAGATCGTTGAAGGTCTAAGCAGGTACAACGGTTTAAACGGTCGCTTTGAATTGATTCCCCTGCGAGGGGATATTCTCCTTGTGGATGATACTTATAATGCCAATCCATCCGCACTGAAGGCTGCTCTTGCATCTATTAAAACTCTGGTTGAGGATGGCGGGAGAATCATAGTCGGCTTAGGCGAAATGATGGAACTTGGAGATATAACAGCATCCGCTCACAGAGTAGCAGGCCGCAGAGTAGCAGAACTTGGGGCCGAATTCTTTTTTGCTATGGGGGATCATGCCCATTATATGGTAAGCGGCGCACTGAGAGCGGGAATGTCGCCCGATCATGTCAGGGTAGTGGCAGGCGCCACGGATATGATAGAAGAGATAAAAAAGAAGATGGTTGAAAAAGATCTGATTTTTCTTAAGGGGTCTCACAAGACGGGACTTAAAACAGTAGTTGACGGATTAAGGAACGAGGACAAATTAATTTCCCCAACTATGCATCACAGCTTCAGGCCATCCTTGCCCGATCTAAAAGTGCAAAAGTTGCAGGAATGGTGAGCTATTTCAAGATTTTTGTACTTTTAGATCGGGCGCAAGGGTTCGGTATTTCAGGAAATTCCTTTAATAATATGTGGAGGTTTTTTTATATGGCTAATTTAAAAAAAATATTAATAGTTGAAGATGAAGAGAATATCAGATGCCTTTTGTCCGAGGTTTTATCAAATGAAGGTTTTGAAGTGAATCTGGCACAAGATGGCCAGGAATCGGTTGATCAACTTGGAAACAAGAGTTTTGATCTGGTAATCACTGATATAAATATGCCGAGGCTGAACGGGATCGAGATGCTCAAATGGATGAAAAAAACAGATCGAAAGGAAAAAATAATTATCATGACGGGTGACCCCACAGACGAGAGATTACGTAATGTTGATATCCCTCATGTCGAAAAAAAACTCTTAAAGCCGTTTAAGCTCAATAACCTATTAGACGTAGTGATTGCCTCAATGGTCAATAAAGGTAAATTACAAAATGCGGGTCTTTACGAGTAGTTTTTGGTTTTCTCAAACTGGATTATAAATGCTCTATAAACTGATTTATTTTTTTCATACGGAATATTCATGGCTCAATGTCTTTCACTATATTACTTTCAGGGCCATACTTTCCACGCTTACAGCCCTGTTGTTCAGTCTTGTCTGCGGAAGATGGGTAATTAATAAACTACGTATTATGCACGTAAAGCAGTATATTCGAAACGATGGGCCGGCAAGCCATAAATCCAAAGAGGGTACCCCTACGATGGGGGGATGCCTGATATTGTCTGCATTTATCCTCACTGTAGCCCTGTGGGGAGAACCTGCGAGTATCTACGTCTGGATTGTGATGTTCGTGACACTGTCGTTTGGCTGCATAGGTTTTGCGGATGATTATATCAAGATAACAGGCAAGAGCAGCAATGGCCTGAGCGCGGTCTCCAAATTTTCCATGCAGGTGCTTGCGGCTCTCATTATAGCCCTGGCGCTCTATTATTATCCCGGCTTTGATTTGCAGTTAAATATCCCTTTTTTTAAAAGCGCAGCGCCCGACATTGGGATGCTGTATATACCTCTTGTCGTATTGATTATAGTCGCAACCTCTAACGCGGTAAATCTGACGGATGGCCTGGATGGACTCGCAATAAGCCCGGTAATTGTTGCTTTTGGAAGTTATCTCATATTTGCTTATTTATCAGGACACTTCAAAATTGCGGCTTATCTTCATATCCCCTACGTTGCCGGGACAGGGGAAATTTCCGTTGTCTGTGGAGCCGCAGCAGGAGCAGGACTCGGTTTTTTATGGTATAATTCTTTTCCTGCCGAAGTTTTTATGGGAGATGTGGGTTCTCTCCCGCTTGGGGCTATTCTTGGGACAGTCGCTATTTTAACAAAACAGGAGCTGATACTCATTCTTGTAGGCGGTCTGTTCGTCGTTGAAGCCCTGTCTGTAATCTTTCAGGTGATATACTTTAAGGTGACGGGCGGTAAAAGAATATTTAAAATGGCCCCTGTCCACCATCATTTTGAACTAAAAGGGTGGCCGGAACCAAAGGTAATCGTCAGGTTCTGGATCATTGCCATTGTGCTCGCCCTGTTATCTATCAGCACATTGAAACTAAGGTAACCGCCGGTCTTGTTATGACAAGTGAAAAAAAAGAAATGAAGGAACAGGTTCCATCTTTCGCAGGAAAGAAGGCACTTGTAGTCGGATTAGGAATTTCCGGGTTTTGGGCGGCTCAATGGCTTAAAGGAAATGGCGCGGATGTTACGCTTAGCGATATCAGGCCGGAAGCGGAACTTGACCAGGGCTATATTGGCAGGCTCAGGGAATTAAACGTTGATATTGAAGCTGGAGGACACAAAAAAGAGACCTTCCTGAATACGGATGCAATTATTATAAGTCCCGGTGTTCCTGCCGACATGGAGGTTATTCGCTCTGCCGAAGAAAAGGGCATACCTTTGATGGGTGAAATGGAGCTGGCCGGACAATTGATTGATACGCCTGTCATCGCAGTAACCGGCACTAACGGAAAATCAACAGTAACTACGTTTCTCGGATCCTTAATTCAAAATACAGGCTTAAAAGTATTTGTCGGGGGAAATATCGGAATGCCCCTTATCGCATATGCAGCAAGAAAAGAAAAAGCCGACTACGCGGTCGTTGAAGTGAGCAGCTTTCAACTGGATACTTCCCGGACATTCTCTCCTTTTGTATCCATAATATTAAATATCACTCCTGATCATTTAGACCGCTACAAGGATTATGAATCTTACGTCCAGTCAAAACTTAGGATATTCAAAAACCAGGGTGCTGGAGAATATGTTGTTTTAAATGATGAGGATATGAGGCTCTCTTTGGCCAGACCGCAGTCACGTGTCTCGGTCTTGAGTTACGGCTTACGGAAAAAGAACGGCAGGCATGCCTATATTGAAGACAACAGGATATGTGCCTGTTTAGACGACGGCAAGAGTTTTTGGTTTTCATTGGAATCATTCCGTCTGCCGGGAAAGCATAATATTGAAAATCTCATGGCCGGTGTACTTGCAGGTCTCATAATCGGGATTGATAATGCGGTGATCCAGGAGACCATAAACAGTTTCAAGGGACTGCCTGACAGACTTGAACATGTCTGTGAATATAATGGAATTGTCTTTTATAACGACTCCAAGGCAACAAATGTAGACGCTGCGGCCAAGGACCTTGCAAGCCTTGACAGGCCCCTGATCCTGATTGCGGGAGGCCGTGACAAGGGAACGGATTACTCTCCGCTTACGGATGCCGCAAGGGGAAAGGTAAAAAAGGCCGTTTTTATCGGGGAGGCAAAAGAAGTTCTCGCTGCATCTTTTGACGGGGTTATTCCATTTTCAATGGCAGGGGACATGTTTGAAGCAGTATCAATTGCCGGTTTGTCGGCAACGAGAGGTGATGCAGTACTGCTTGCCCCTGCATGCTCAAGCCTTGATATGTTTACAGATTTTTCCCACAGAGGCAGGGTATTTAAAGAGGCGGTTATGAGGATAGCGCATGGCTGACAAAAAATCTTTAAATGCAGGACTGGATTATATGATTTTTGTCCCTGTCATTTTGCTTTTATGCATGGGTCTTGTGATCCTCTATAGCGCGAGTTCCCAACTCGCTGCAGATAAACTGGGGGACAGCTATTTTTATCTTAAAAGGCAGACCCTTTTTTGTGTCTCAGGTATTGTCCTGATGATGACGGCAAAGAGCATACCATACAGGTTCTATTCAAAACTGACATACGCCTTGTTAGGGATAAGCCTTGTTCTCTTGATAATACTGTTTATCCCCGGACTCGGTTATGAAGTGAGCGGCGCGTCGAGGTGGTTAAGGCTTGGCGGTTTATCATTTCAGCCGTCCGAACTTGCGAAATTTTCCCTGGCCCTTTACATGGCCTACTCCATGGCAAAAAAAGGTTCGGACATGGGATTTTTTACATTAGGGCTCCTGCCGAATCTGATTATAGCGGGCACATTTATGGGTCTGATTATTCTTGAGCCCGACCTTGGAACAACCGTGATTATAGGTTTATGGATCTTGATTTTCTTCTTTGTGGGCGGAGCCAGATTATATCAGCTTGTATTGATTTTGATTGTTTTTACCCCTATTGTAGCATGGTTTATCCTGCATGCTGAATACAGGCTGAAAAGGTGGTGGGCCTTTATCAATCCATGGAATGATCCACAGGGCTTTGGTTTTCAGATTATACATTCTTTTCTGGCGTTTGGTTCCGGTGGTTTTTTCGGAGTCGGTCTCGGCAACAGCAAGCAGAAACTCTACTACCTGCCTGAGGCCCATACCGATTTTATCCTTTCCATCGCAGCAGAAGAGCTTGGATATATCGGCATAACCTGTATTATTTGCATGTTCGGTCTGGTTATTATGCGGGGAATAAAGGTGTCTTTGTCCGCTCCCGACCTCTACAGCAGCTACCTTGCGTTTGGTTTAACCGCCCTGTTCGGTCTTCAGGTTCTTATCAATATGGCCGTTGTTATGGGATTGCTGCCGACAAAGGGACTGTCTCTGCCGCTTATAAGCTACGGAGGCTCATCCATGGTTATCAATCTTATCGGAATCGGGATACTGCTCGGCATTTCATCAAGAAGATAACAAGGGAAGGTCAAACGCCTTTGTGACGGATAATCAATGAGCTCATTAAAATACCTGATAGCAGGCGGCGGCACGGGAGGGCATCTTTTTCCGGGTATCGCCGTTGCAAGAGAACTGGAAAAAAGGTTTGAAAACGCTGAAATCCTTTTTGTGACAGGCCTGAAGCAAATGGAATCCGACATCGTATCCCGTTACGGATACCGGACAACGTCCATTGATACGCAAGGTCTGAAAGGCAGGAGCCTTAAAAAGGCTATAACTACTCTCATGAAATTGCCGGGGAGTATGTTTCAGTCGGCAGTTATTATAAAAAGGCATTCACCCTCCCTGATTCTCGGAATGGGAGGTTATTCAGCAGGCCCGGTTTGCCTGACGGGAAAGGTTATGGGAGTGCCCACTGCGATCCATGAACAGAACTCATACCCCGGGCTCACGAACAGGCTGCTGTCCAGGTTTGCAGACAAGGTGTTTATCTCCTTTGAGGAAAGCAGGGAATATTTTAAGGCCGGGGAATTAATTCTGACGGGTAACCCTGTTCGTGAGGACCTTATCAGGGTGCAGGCAATACCCGAGACTGATCAAATATTCACGATTCTTGTTATGGGGGGAAGTCAGGGGGCTATGGCAATAAACCGGGCATTTGGAGATGCCTTAATATATTTACGTAGCATGGGAAAGGCTCTTTATGTAATCCACCAGACGGGAAAAAAAGATTATGACAGTGTCTCAGAATTTTACCGCGAAAACGGTCTTCAGGGAGAAGTTGCGCCATTTATCGAAGATATGGCCGACGCCTACGGGAGGGCGCATCTTGTGTTGAGCAGGGCAGGAGCTGCGACCATTTCTGAACTGGCCGTCCTTGGAAAACCCTCTGTTCTGATACCCTATCCTTATGCTGCGAACCAGCATCAAAAGATCAACGCAGACAGCCTGGTCAGGGCTGGGGCGGCCGAGATGATCCTCCAAACGGATTTGACAGGCGAGGGCCTGGCAAAGGTATTGATTAAATATATGGATAACAGATCCGCCCTGAATGAAATGGGACAACAGGCCTTAAAGCTGGGAAGACCTGATGCTGCGGGGCTTATTGCAGATCAATTAGAAATACTAATCAAAGCACGAAGCGCTGATTAAAATATGAAAAAATTCGGAAAAACAAGACATATACATTTTATCGGGATCAGCGGCATCGGTATGAGCGGGTTAGCGGAACTTCTGCTTAACCTTGATTATCAGGTAAGCGGTTCCGATTTAAGGAAGACTGCGGTAACGGAGCGGCTCTCAAGGCTTGGAGGACATATTCATCAAGGACACAAAAGAGAACATGTAAGTAACGCTGACGTAGTGGTATATTCATCTGCGATAAGCCTTGATAATCCGGAGATTCTTGAAGCGAGAGATTGCTGCGTACCCGTAATACCGAGGGCGGAACTGCTCGCGGAGCTGATGCGTCTTAAATATGGAATTGCAATAGCCGGAGCACATGGAAAGACTACCACCACTTCCATGGTGGCATCTATTTTGACCTGCGCCGGTCTTGATCCTACGGTTGTTATAGGTGGAAGACTTGATATATGGGACGGTTCTAACGCAAAACTCGGCCAGGGTGATATCCTGATCGCAGAAGCTGACGAAAGTGACGGCTCATTTCTTGCGTTATCTCCTACGATAGCCGTTGTGACAAATATTGATCGTGAGCACATGGAACACTATGTGAACATGGATGCGATACGTGAGACGTTTATCGATTTCATAAACAAGATACCCTTCTATGGAACGGCTATCCTATGCATGGACAATGAGGAAATCCAGGGTATTATTCCCCGTCTGAAGAAGAGATGTCTGACCTACGGGATGTCTTCACAGGCTGATCTGCGGGGAAGAGATTTAAAGAAAAAAAAGTTTGAGATTGATTTTGAAGTGCTTTACCGAAATCGATCTTTGGGAAGGATCGTATTGGGTATGCCGGGTGAACACAACGTTATGAACGCAATCGCCGCCATCGCGGTGGGTCTTGAACTTGATATCGGTATTGATGTGATCAGGGAGGGCCTCAGGAGCCTGGGAGGTCTGGCGAGACGCTTTCAGTTGAAAGGGGAAACAGATGACATTTTAGCGCTTGACGATTACGGCCATCATCCTACGGAGATAATGGCGACCCTCAAGACAGCCAGGGAGTGCTGGCCCGACCGGAGATTAATAGTTGTATTTCAGCCGCACAGATATTCAAGGACTAAAGAATTGTACGAGCGGTTTGTAATAAGTTTTAATGATGCGGACATACTGATTGTATCATCCATATTTCCCGCGAGTGAAAAACCGCTCAAAGGCGTAGATTCAAAATGGCTGGCTAAAGGCATCAGGGAACATGGGCACAAGGATGTAATCTTTTGCGACGGTCCCGATGATATCATGAGCGCTCTTTTATCGATAACAAGACCCGGCGACCTTGTTATGACACTCGGAGCGGGCAATATTTACCAGGTGGGAGATAAATTTCTGGATGAGTTAAAAAAAAGGCGACTGTTCACGGGTTTAAAAACAGAAGGTGGAAGGTGGAAGGTTGGAGGTTAATAGATCACAATATTCAGAGTAATAATTTATGGATTCCTGGCACCCTTCAATAAATTTAAAAAAATGGTTTAGCGTTTGAACGTTTCCCGTTCCCGTGCTTCAGCGTGGGAATGCATACCATACGGGTTTCTACTCTGGAAAATGGGAATCAGGAGGCTGTCCGGATAGTGATTTTTTTCAAAATCAAGGCTTGCTTAAAAAATTACCGCAGGCATAGAATTGATATTCTGAGGATAATTTCTTGAACATAACGCAGAGTTTGGGGAAAAGGGCATTTTCGGACAGACTCATAGACGAAAAGCAACATCTACAAAGAGTAAATCAGGTTTAAAGGATGCCCGTTTTTCTAATTTCAACGTTCCGTGAACGGTTACAAAACAGGAAACTGACTTAGAATTATAATAAGGCCTATGAACAATAAACAAAAAGAGGAATTAATAAAGCTGGGCCCCGACCGCATCCTGTTTAATTGTTCAATGAAGAAACATACCACTTTTCATGTGGGAGGCCCGGCTGAGGCCGTTTATGCGGCGCATAATCTTGATGAACTACGACGCCTGACAGCTTATCTTATAAAAGAAGGGATCCCGTATCTCGCAGCAGGAAGAGGCAGCAACCTGCTTGTAAGGGATGGCGGACTTGAGGGAGTTGTTATCCTGCTGCGGGGGGAACTTGCCGATTTTAGAAAAGGGAATAATCAAACCATTGCAGCCGGCGCCGGCGGGACAATTGCCGGGCTTCTTGATTTCTGCCGGAAATCAGGGCTTGGCGGGCTTGAATTTCTTGCAGGGATACCTGGTACGGTGGGAGGCGCCGTCATGATGAACGCGGGCGCCTTCGGCAAGGAAACCGGTTCAAGGATCAGGAAGATCGGGGTGATTACACCGCGTGACGGCTTTATAACAAAAGCAGGGTCGGAACTTGTTTTTTCATACAGGAAACTGAAGCTCGAAAACGGTAGTGTGATAATAAATGCCTGTTTTAATATGGAACAGGAAAGCAAGGATTTTGTGGCGGAACGGATTAAAAAATATCTGAAAAAGAAAAAAAAGAGCCAGCCTTTGGAATATCCAAGCGCAGGTTCCGTATTTATGAATCCCCCAAATGACTACGCAGGCAGACTTATCGAAAAAACGGGGTTAAAAGGGAAAAGGATAGGGGGCGCAATGATTTCAAACAAGCATGCAAACTTTATTGTGAATACGGGAAGCGCCAGGGCGGAAGATATCATTGCCCTCATGCGGATTGTGAGGGATAGTGTAAAAAAAGAAACAGGCATAGACCTTCAAACGGAGATACAAATAGCAGGATTTTAATTCAGACCTCGGAAAGAATGGCATTTTAAGCGTGATCTTTTAAACGCTTTTCTTTTAAACAGGTAACGAACCAACTTAAATCGGCAATATTTTTCTAATGGTCAACCACAGGGAGTTGCCCCTACGTAGGGAGACATGTCCCTGTACCTACCCTGAAATGATGAACCACTATGCAGTATATATTTTTTAATCAATCTTTTGCTTGCGTCTGTCCAGCAAACCATTGTGTGATATCCGAACAACCTGAATAGCAAGGCTTTTCACATTTTTATTCAATCTGTTATTTCCGGGGTCTGTAATTATGAAAAAACGATCATCTCTTGCAAAACAATCCGTAAGAAAACAGAGAAAAGATGTTTTTATTGCAATCCCCAGGATGGTTCGGAGATTCAGCCCCGGATGTTTAAAGGTATTTATCCTGCTTTCTATTATTGCCATCGTCAGTTTGGCCTTCCTTTCAATGTACAATTATCTGATTTCATCTCCTTATCTGAAACTTCAAATTGTAGATATCAAAGGCGTGAACAAGAAAATCAGGCATGAGTTGATCCTTATGTGCGGATTAAACCCTGATATGAGTCTTGTGGCTCTTAATCTGAATAAGTTAAAACAAAAAATGGAAACACATCCCTGGATCAGGACAGTCAAGCTGGAAAGAAGCTTTCCTCACACCTTAATCGTAAAAGCTGAAAAAGAAGCGCCAACGGCAATCCTCGTTACGGACAGGGTTTATTACTATGTAAACAGTTGGGGAGATGTTTTTAAAGAAATAGAGGCATCCGATAATATCGATTTTCCGATCATCACAGGCATTTCCATGAAGCGCCCAAAGACGCATGAACTACTACAAAGTGCGGTAAAGATCATCAAGACTCTGAGTCAGGAAAAAGGACTATGGTCTCTGAATGGACTGTCTGAGATTCATGTAAAACCATACGGGTTTGTTTCGCTCTATTTTAATCATATTGCCGCAGAAATCAAGTTAAAGAGCGATGACCTTCAGGAAAAGATGGATGGGTTAAAAAAGGTAGTAAAACACTTGCGCAAGACAGGCCGAATCCGAAAGGCAACGGGAATTGATTTGAATTACATGGATGGAGCAGTGGTCTCTTTCAAAAAGGGATAGCAATAACTCCTGATTTGTAACCGTTCACAAAACAGCCGGGTATGGAGGAAAGGAAAAGTTGTCTGATAATATTATAGTTGGGCTGGATATCGGAACTACCAAAGTCTGTGCCGTGGTTGGAGAATCTAACCCTGACGGTGTGGATATAATCGGCATGGGAAGCCATCCCTCCGACGGCTTAAGAAAAGGGGTGGTTATCAACATCGAACATACTGTGAATTCCATAAAGGAGGCAGTTGAAGAAGCTGAGACAATGGCCGGCTGTGAGATAAGCGCTGTTTATGCCGGTATCGCGGGAGGTCATATCCAGAGTTTTGACAGCCATGGGGTTATTGCCCTTAAAGAGAAGGAGGTCACCAAAAAGGATCTTGATCATGTTATCGAAGCCGCAAGCGCTGTGGCTATTCCAATGGATCGCGAGGTTATTCATACCCTTGTACAGGAATATATTGTAGATGGTCAAAGCGGGATTATGGACCCTTTGGGAATGTCGGGAGTGCGCCTGGAGGCAAAAGTCCATATTGTAACCGGTGCTGTTACATCTGCGCAGAATATTATCAAGTGCGCTAATAAGTCCGGCCTGGATGTCTGTGATATTATCCTTCAGTCACTTGCATCGAGCGAAGCGGTACTTACAACAGAAGAGCGAAATCTTGGCGTAGCCATTATTGATTTTGGAGGCGGCACCACTGATATGGCGGTTCTTTCCGGGGGGGCGATTAAGCATACGTCGGTGCTTCCTCTTGGGGGTGACAACCTGACCTATGACACAGCAATAGGATTGAGGACGCCGAGACTGGAAGCGGAAAAGATAAAAATCAAATATGGATGTGCATTAACTTCATTGATCGGCAGAGATGAAACCATCGAAGCGCCTGGAATGGGCGGGAGAAAACCAAGGGTTTTACCAAGGAAAATCCTTGGAGAAATTATGGAACCCAGGGTTGGGGAAATATTTTCACTTATTTACAGACAGCTTAAGGATTCAGGGTATAAGGATTCGATCACCTCGGGGGTGGTTGTAACTGGCGGTTCAGCGGAATTGCCTGGAGTTACGGAGATGGCTGAGCATATATTCAAGGGATCTTCCGCCCGAACCGGATATCCCCGGGGAATAACCGGTCTGGTGGAAATTGTGAATAAACCTATGTACGCAACGGCCGTAGGACTCGTTCTTTATGGTTCCAAGGAAGCGAAAAACGCCAAGAAATTCAGGATCAGGGATGTTAATATTTTTAACCGTGTAATACGCAGGATGAAAAAGTGGTTTAAGGATGTTGTTTAGTGCCTGAACGAAAATTATGGTTTTCCCTTAGGACCCGGTAAAAAGAAATACTCTCTCTAAAAAATAAAACAACACAAGTAACCGTTCACAAGGGCACAAACTTACGGAAACCCCGGGCATGTAAGCGTTTACCGATAAAACATGCGGCAAAACAATAATTATGGAGGAACATCATGAAATTTGAATTTGTAGATGAAAAAGAAAGATATACTGCCAAGATTAAAGTTATGGGCATTGGCGGCGCGGGAGGTAATGCCATCAATAATATGATAAACTCAAAACTTGACGGAGTGGATTTTATCGTTGCAAATACCGATTGCCAGGATATTGACCGCTCACTCTGCTCCTACAGACTACAGCTCGGTCCATCAGTTACGAGAGGGCTTGGCGCGGGGGCTGATCCGGAAATCGGCAAATTATCCGCGGAAGAGAGCATTAAAGAAATCAGAGAGGCCGTGGAAGGTTCGGATATGATTTTCATTACGGCAGGTATGGGAGGAGGAACCGGAACAGGTGCTTCACCCGTTATTGCGCATGAATGCAAAGAGAGCGGCGCCCTGACCGTGGCTGTTGCAACAAAACCCTTTAGTTTTGAGGGAGGAAAGCGTATGAATCGGGCGCTTGAAGGGATTGAGGAACTTAAAAAAGAAGTAGACAGCCTCATTATTATTCCCAACGAGCGGCTGAAATCTCTGAATAAAGGCAAATTCAGTTTTAAAGACCTTATTGCACAGGCGGATGAAGTTCTTCTTCGGGCTGTAAGGGGAATTTCCGATCTTATCATGAGTAAAGGCTTTATCAACCTGGACTTTGCGGATGTCAAAAAGGTGATGGATCAGACGGGTACAGCTATAATGGGGATGGGAAAAGCCACCGGCGAAAAAAGAGCACTGGAGGCAGCGCAAGAGGCCATTAACAGCCCTCTCCTCGAGGATATCTCTATCAACAGCGCCAAGGGGCTCCTTATGAATATAACCGGGCCTTCAGACATCACCATGGATGAAATAGACGAAGCCTCAAACCACATAAGGTCTGAAGTGCCTGAAGATACGGATATCTTCTGGGGCGTGGTCTTTGACGATACTATCGGAGATGAAGTTCGGGTGACCGTGATCGCAACAGGTATTGACACCGGGGATAATGAGGCGGAATGTAGCAATGCAGCAGAATTCAATAATGTTGTCAAAATAAGAGATTTAACCCCTGACGAAGTAAAAGAAAACTGGACTGTGAGAAAGAAAGAAGAGCTTCTCGATGCTCCCGCTTATCAGAGGGAAGGCAAAGAACTTTCAGCAGCCATCAATGATAGCGAACCGGAAACCAGGGAAGTTAAAAAAGGCATATTCAGCAAGTTTCATTTTAAGGATAGCCTGGATTACCCTACATTTTTGAGGACCAAGGCGGAACAAACCACTTCCTGAGACAATAATAACCGGGGATGGGTTTCAACGGAATCATTCACAGGTTCAGAGGTCCATGATTTCAAAGGTTTCATTTTCCTGCGGGCAGGTATAAGGCCTGCCCTGCGATTGTTTTCACCGTGCATCGGGTTTTTCGCAGGGACAGCCTCATAGTGGTTAACCAATGCTGAATTTGGAGCCAAACGGGCAATTACCCGGGAAAACAGGCATTTGTGACGAGGATTTCCATAGACCTGTGAACAGTCAGGAACGAGGACAAATTAACTTCCCCAACTATGCTGAATCCGTGCACCTGCTTAGGGATGTTATTCCGTCCTCGTCCCTTGCCATTTTTTCATCTAACATTTAAAATTTAACATTCAAAATTGTGTCTGAGCGAATTTTCCGTTCAGAAACTAATTAAGATACGTGGCAAATGATATAATTTCTCTTTACCGGGCCAAACTGGCCTTAGAAAAGGGCACTGTCAGAAAAGATTGGGGAGGTAAACTTTCTGTTGCATTGATCTACCCTAATTACTACCGGCTGGGGATGTCTAACTTGGGGTTCCAGCTCGTATACCATCTTTTCAACAAGAGGCCGGACGTTGTTTGTGAGCGGGTTTTCCTGCCTGAAGATCATGAAATGTCCCTCTGCCTTCGGCCGGGAAAATCGCTCCTCTCATTGGAATCACAGTCGCGTTTGCAAAAATTCGATCTATTGGCATTTTCCCTTTCTTTTGAAAATGACTATCCCAACATCCTCAAGATATTAGAGTTGAGCAATATCCCCTTCTTTGTTGATGAAAGGGCAGATCCCCTTCCTTTTATCATGGCAGGCGGGGTCACGACTTTCCTGAATCCTGAACCTCTGGCCTCTTTTTTTGATTTTTTTCTTCTTGGTGAGGCAGAGACAAACCTGAATAAATTTATCGATCTTTTTAAAGAGCTCAATAAATCAGGTTTAGGAAGATACGAGATAAGGCTAAAACTCGCTCAAAATATCAATACCCTCTATGTCCCATCCCTTTACAGACCCGAATATAATCAGGATGGTACGCTAAAATCATTCTTGCCTGAAAATGATGGTGTTCCTGAACGTGTCAAGTCAGCCTGGTTTCCTGTAAACGAAGAATCGGATGACAATGTGGCCTTTTCCACAATTACAACACCTGATACGGAATTCGGCAACAAGATTTTGATCGAATTAGGGAGGGGTTGCGGCCAATCATGCCGGTTTTGTGCCGCAGGCTATGTCTATCGCCCCCCGAGAATCCACACGGAGGAAGCCCTTCGAAACTGTTTCGAGAAGGCAATGAACAGGTCGGACAGGGTAGGATTGTTAAGCGCCGTAGTATCGGATGTCCCGGGCATAGGGAATCTTGCCGCCTTGATCATTAATAGGGGATGCCGCTTTTCCGTGTCATCACTCAGGGCGGAATCCCTCACTCCCGAACTCCTTGATCACTTGAAACAGGCCGGCCAGAGAACAATAACAATAGCGCCCGAAGCAGGTTCGGAAAGGCTTCGCAGAGTAGTAAATAAACATCTGACAAACGACAAGATTATCGAGGCGGTAAAACTGATCGCAAGGACGGGAGATTTTTCAATAAAACTCTATTTTCTTATAGGCCTTCCAACTGAAGCAAACAAGGACCTGGCCGAAATTGCAGACCTTGTAAAATCCATCAGGCATAATATAATAAAGGAATCGGCGCTTAGGGGGAGGATTGGCAGGATAAAGTTAAGCGTGAACTGTTTTGTACCGAAACCTTTTACTCCCTTCCAGTGGTTCCCTTTTGAACAGATATTGAGTCTTAAAAAAAAGCAGAAATGGCTAAAAAAGAGCCTGGCCAAAGAAGGTGGAATAAAGATAAGCTTTGATGTCCCGAGGTGGGCATATGTTCAGTCGTTATTAGCTATGGGTGACAGGAGAGTCGGCTCTATCCTCTTAAAGGCTCACAGACTTGGCGGAGACTGGAAAAAAGCCATGCGCTTTTCCGATGTAAATCCTGACTTTTTTGTATATCGTCCGAAAAACCTTGACGAACTTTTGCCATGGGATTTTATCGATCATGGAATCCTGAAGAGACATTTGGAAAGTGAATATAAAATGGCCCTGAAAGCGGAAGAATCAGATATCTGCCATGTAGGCAAGTGTGTGAGATGCGGCGTATGCGCGCGGGGCAATGATTCAGCCACAGATCTACGCTGATCATCTCTGATATTTTTCGACCTGTACAGTTAGCTTTTAGCCATTATCCGTTAGGGACAAGGACGAAATAACATCCCCAAGTAACCGCAATTTATTTAATCCGCAATATCAACGGACCTGGTTTCATGTATGGCAAGACTTAAAAGAAGGCCGACCACTGATGTTATTGTCACAAAAAGCCAGGAGACCGGATATCCGAAAGTGAGGATTGCACCGTAAATTACAGGCCCAAGAACCATCCCGACCCAGGCAATAGTCACTCCAAACCCTGTGGCCCGACCTGCTAATTCCGGGTCGCAGGCCTCTACCATCAAGACCACGGCCACTCCCTGAAAGCCGAGATAGGAAAGCCCGAAAAGGGCCACGATAATGGCAAAAAGATACTTCGGAATATCCTGCGTCCATAGACAGGCGGATAGAGAACTGATAGTTGCAAGCACACAGATAATTCTCATCACAGGAAGCCTGCGGCCATTGAATGCCCTGTCGCTCACAATTCCCCATACAACCCTTCCAAGGCCTCCCAAAATCATTGTTATCGTAAGAAAAGTACCGGCCAGTAATGCCGGAAATCCTAAGTGTTCTTTTAAATAAAGCACAAGAAAAGCGCCGATACTACTCTGTCCCAGGCATAATAACGACATAAGCAGGCAGACAAGTATCAGGTTGCGGTTTTTTAACAGATCCACCAGCGAAACCTTCTTTTGTGTTTTTTTCGCTGAAACGGAAACATCACTATCTTTGTCCGGTGATTCCTTGTAAAAAAAGAAAGTTGCAACAGCAATCAATATAGCGAGTAACCCGATTACGAGTACTGCGAGGTTCCAGCTCCTTAATTGAGCAAGGTATATCAATAAAACACCGGCAATGGCTCCGCCTGCCGTAACCCCCATCTGTCTGATGCCAAAGGCTGTTGCCCGGAAATTAACATCAAACCAGAGAGTCAATCCCTTGGAAGCTAAAGGATTTATCATGCCGTAACTTGCGCCCGCAAATGCAAGCAAAATGATTAAAGGCAGATAGCTGCCGCAAAAACTTGCAGATATCATTGATATCCCCATCAGCATCATACATAATAATAAAGTTGGTTTAACACCCCAGCGGTCGACGCTCATACCGGCAGGGATACTGACCATTACGGAAGTCAGATAAAGAGTGGAAGTCAAAGAACCAAACTGAACGGAAGTCAATGAGAGGGATTCTTTTATGTATGGGCCGAGAGGCCCCCATGCATATGCCCCTAATGAGAGCACTACCTGTGAAAAAAAAAGTATACCGAGTATAACCCAGCAATAACTGTGACGAGATTCAGCCTGATTCATCATATTCTCCTGTAATAGTTGGGTGCAATATGAAAAAGTTATTATATTATCAGCCCTGAGGAAAGGCAGCCATATTAATTCGGGCATCCTTCATTTTTACTTTATACATAGGAGGCTGTCCGGGAATAGCAATTTTTTTCGAAATCAAGGCTTGCCCAAAAAATTACCGCAGACATATAGTTGATATTTCGAGGATAATTTTTTGAGCATAACGCAGAGTTTGGGAAAAAGGGCATTCTCGGACAGCCTCCCGGCAGAAAAGTAGCAGCGGCATCCTGCCGCTGATTTAAGAGGCTTTAAGCCTCTTCTGCAATTTACAATTTTTAGTTCCAATAAAAGTGTCAACTACTTTTACCTTAAAATGAAGGATACCTTAATTCGTGTAACTTTTTTGCATTGCACCCGAAACAGTTTAGGAACGAGGACAAAATAATTTCCGAACCCGGAATTTCCGAACGATTGCACAGCGCCTATACATCCACAACAGACCTGTAAATTTCCAGGTACCTTCGGGCGGACTGTCCCCAGGAAAAATCCGCTTTCATACCATTTTCCATGAGTTTTTCCCATGCCTTTTTATCCCTGAAAATTTCTTCTGCCTCACACAGGACTTGAAAAAAAGCGGAAGAATTATAAGGTATAAACTTGAAACCGTTTCCCTTGCCTGTTCGCGGCTCAAACCGGTCAATGCTGTCGTTAAGCCCGCCGGTCGCCCGAACAATGGGAACTGTTCCATACTTCAACGCATACATCTGGGTAAGACCGCAAGGTTCATAACGGGAAGGGACAAGGAATATATCTGCCCCTGCCATTATACGATGGGCAAGGGGTTCGTTAAAAC
>JAGGXA010000255.1 GCA_021163285.1 Deltaproteobacteria bacterium
ATCTTACACAAAGTGATTTGCCGAAATTAAGGCAGTCAGGGAGTTGTATCCAAAATCTTATCGGGGAAACGAAGTTTAAATATTCGTCAAATCAAACTTCTTAGCAAGCGCTTTCATATATCACCGTCGACTTTTTTGTAAAGTTGGCTGTGCACATAGGGATAGGACTCTCCATCTCTGAGGAGCCCTCCTGCAGCGCCGTACATACGGATCTCGTATACGGCGGTTCGGCTGGCAAGAGCCCGCGCCAATTCTGTAAAGTTATTTTTGTGTGAACTCTAAGCGCAGCCTTCGAAGCCGGAGTGTCGATAATTTCGATGTTTTACTTTTGTAAATATCAATTATGCTAAAGTTGCGAAATCCGTCTCTCTATTGCATTATACCTGGCAGCCACATACTAATCTGTGGAAAGAATATCAGTATCAGCAGTCCGATAAATTCAACTACCACATATGGTAAAGTCCCTTTTAAAATTGTTTCCATATCAACTTCTTGAGTGATACTGGCCAGTGTATACAGGTTTAAACCGACAGGAGGGGTTATTACCGCTATATTGATATTGGTTATCATCAATACACCGAACCAGATCGGATCCCAGTGCAGAGCCAGCATGGTGGGCAGCAGAATAGGTGTTGTTATCAGAACCATGGATGCTCCATCAATAAACATGCCCAGGAAAAGAAGCATAACCTGTATCATGAGCATAGTTACCCATGGGGAGATGTCCAGAGAGATTACATAGCCGGCGCAGGCATCCGGTACCCTGAGCAGGTTTAAAAACTGGGTAAAAACCGATGCGCCGACCAGAACAATAAGAATTGTTGATGTAATCCTGGCTGCCTGTTGCAATGTTCCCGTAAAGGTATGCCAGTCCATATTCCTGTATTTAAAAAACGCAATCAGGTATGCCCCGAAAACACCTATGGCAGCAGATTCCGTAGGCGTTGCTATTCCGACGTAGATAGACAAAAGTACCGCGCCGATAAGGAGCAGCGGAGACCACAATCCAAATATGAGTCGAGTGATTTCATTAATGGTAAGAGGCTCGACATCCTTTTTTATTTTGTTTTTGCTGGTAGATATGGTTTCGTGTACCAGGATATAAGCACACATTAAAAGAGCAAGTAAAAGGCCGGGAAAAAAACCTGCCGTAAAAAGCTTGGCAACCGAAGTTCCGGAAACCTCACCATAAAGAATGAATAAGAGGCTCGGCGGCACAAGCATGGCAAGCGCTCCGGGTGCGCATACGGAACCGGCGGCAAGTTTTGGGTCATAGCCCCGTTTCAGCATCTCCGGCAGAGCTATTACTCCAATGGTCGCTACGGCTGCAATGCTTACGCCACACATGGCTCCGAATATAGTGGAGGCTGCAACCGTAGCGATGGCCAACCCTCCGGGCAGACGGTGCAGCAGACGGCTTATACCGGTATAGAGATCAGCTCCGATACCGCTGCGGAATATTATTTCTCCCATCAAGATGAATAAAGGCGCCGCTACAAGAGTGGTCTTTGAAACAGAACCGAACACAGTTGTCTGCAGTACGGAAACTCCGACTCCGCCAAGTAAGATATCATTAAGAAATATCCCGGTCACTCCGGCCAGACCGAGACAGACAAAAACAGGACTCCCAAGGAACAGGAGTATAAGAGCGACCAGGATTGACAGGATAACTATAAAGGTTAAACTCATACTAAAATTTACAACCCTTTTCTAAATCCTAATCTAACAGACTTTTTATTGATTTTACGATATCGATAATAGACTGCATTAACAGCAAAATCATTCCCACAGGAATTATCGCATACATTAAAAAAAGGGGGGTCTCCATCAAAGAGTTGGACTTGCAACCGTATTGCAAGGCTAATAACGTCATCTTGAATGAGCTGAAAAAGATCAATATGGCAAACAGGGCCACCAGAAAATGAAAAAAAAGATTTAACCCTTTTCGCATTTTTTCAGGAAACCTGGCATACAGATAATCCATCCTGATATGCGCTTTCTGTTTCTGGGTTTCGGCCAGGCCGATAAAAGTCAGAAATACCATCATATATTCGCATGTTTCCTGAGCCCAGAAGGTAGGTAAATTAAAAACATATCTCATCACCACATCATACAACATGATAAAAGCCATGATAAAAAGGACCCACCGGGTGAAGATCGAACCTGACGCTATAATTCCATAAAATATTTTTTTTATTAAACTATAGATATGTTCCATTTGATTCAGGCACTTTAGGTCTCGCGCAAAAACAACTTAATATTTCGGTATCTCATTTTCAGGTTGTTTTCGGTAGATTTGTGAGCTTTGTCGTTAGTGGTTAGCTTTTTGACCTGTTGATTAAATTCGGCTGCAATACAAAAAAAAGGACATTTTTCAAATAAAGGATGCTTCTCGTTTAACATACTGATTTAAGGAACGAGGACAAATTAACTTTCCCAATTATGCATTACAGCTTCAGGTCATCCTCGTCCCTTATCAATTACTTTTTTTCTGATTATAACAGATTCAGGGGAGGCATCCCTTTTGATAATTTTGGCTGCCAACTTAATGCGGGACACTTCCCGCTTTTTGGTGGATTCGCTTCGCTTAATCCACCCTGCGTCGGCTTACCAACGTAACTTTGCAGGGTGGATTAAGGAGCGTAAGTGACGAATCCGCCAAAGCAACTGTCCCGCCTTACGTTGATAGCCATAATTCCAATGGGTTACAGCATGACAGATGTTATTTCTACAAAGAAAATAATCGGGTTAATATACCATCAGGAGCATATTCCACAATAGTGAAACCTAAAACCTGCATAAACTATTTTCAAGAAGAAGATTATGCTTTTAATATCAACGAATTACAG
>JAGGXA010000018.1 GCA_021163285.1 Deltaproteobacteria bacterium
CTGTTAATTTATACAATATCGGATTTCGAGCTTAGACCGGTTCGTCTTGGCACACATTCCGAATTGTTTGATTGATAAAACCAAGGCCCTCTTCCAGTGCGTATTTCGGGGACAGGGTCACATCTCAAATATCAATTATTCGCATCCATTGGTTTTTTGAAAAAGGGGACAGATTTATTTTTCGGGTGATTTCAATGAAAAAAGAACCCGGCTGTCTAAATCTGTTTAATTACCCCGGATTTCAGTCAAGGGCAGCAAAAGTAGATGAAAATCGGTGAAAATCGGGGTCACATCTTTGAAAAGTGAATAACTATCGGCAAAGATAAAATTATAATTTAAACGAAGCATATGAGCAGAGCATGACAACAAATAATAAAAGATAAAAAAGTAAAAATGGAATTTGAAAAGCTTAGGAACGGGAACGAAATAACTTCCCTGAGTAGGCGCACAGATTTAAGTCAGGTTTGTTCGATCATAAAAGTAGAAAAGTTGCATGAATAGCAATCTATTTTAATATTTTTTACTTTTAGATCGGGCAAAGATGGCCTGAAGCTGTGATGCATAGTTGGGGAAGTTAATTCGTCATCGTTTCTTAATTCACAATTTAAGTTATGACCCCATTGTACCCACGCAGGGCGTGGGAACAAAAGCTTTTCTAAATTGTCCGGGCTTATGTTCCTGACCGCAAAGAAAAACCGACCAATTTAGATAGCCGTACCAACACGGCCTTTAGTCACCGTATTCTCTGCGACCGTCGATACTTTTTAATAATGATAAGTTTTCATCATATCTATAAATCGATCAAACAGGTATTTGGCATCATGTGGCCCTGGTGAGGCCTCGGGGTGGTATTGGACGGAGAAGAGAGGCAGCTTTTTGTGTACGAGCCCTTCTACGGTATTATCATTGAGATTGATATGGCTCAACTCAATATCCTGGTTTTTAAGGGATTCCATATCCACACAAAAACCATGGTTCTGGGAGGTAATCTCAACCTTGCCCGTTGCCAGGTCCTTGACTGGCTGGTTTGCGCCCCTGTGACCGAACTTCAATTTAAAGGTCTTGCCTCCAAGTGCTAATGAGATCAATTGATGCCCAAGACAGATCCCGAAGATCGGTCTTATGCCTATTTGTTGACGGATACATTCAACCGCGTAAGTAACAGGGGCCGGGTCTCCCGGCCCATTGCTCAAAAAAAGGCCATGGGGTTCAAGCCTGTTAATAGTTTCGGAATCCACGTTTGCAGGCAGGATGAGGATCGTGCATCCTCTCTTATCAAGAGAACGGAGGATATTTAATTTCACACCGAAATCGATTGCCGCCACCCGGAATGAACCAGGATTATCCGGCCATCTGAACCTCTCCAATCCCTGCTCAAGTCTGGTCGCCCGGCCATCCCGCCACAGCATAGGTTCCCTGCAGGATACCTTCCCGACAAGGTCCCGGCCAGCCATGTCAGCCGAATGTTTCGCTTTTTCCACCAGGGAATCAGGGTCTGTATCAATGGTTGACAGGGCTGCTTTCATCGCGCCTTGAAGCCTGATATGCCTGGCAAGCGCTCGGGTATCGATCCCTTCAATTCCGGGGATATCACTCGCCTTTAGATAATCGGCAAGGCTCCTTTGGGATCGCCGGTTGCTCGGAAACTCCTGGTATTCCTTTACGATAAGAGCTTTTACCTGAATCCTGTCAGATTCGATATCCTCGTTATTTACGCCATAATTGCCGATAAGAGGATATGTCATGTTTACTATCTGCCCGCAGTAAGATGGATCCGTCAGTATCTCCTGGTAACCCGACATACTGGTATTAAATACCACCTCTCCTGTTGTTTCGCACCTGCCGGTAAAAGAATACCCCCTAAACAGGGTTCCATCTTCAAGCGCTAATATAGCTTTCATAATAACCAGGCCTTTCGCATCTTTACGCCCTTTGCAATGAGCGCCTGCTTGATCTCTTTTATGGTATAGGTTCCATAGTGTACAATAGATGCAATAAGTGCGGCATCAGCCCTGGCCTGTGTCAGGGCATCATAGAGATGGTCAATATTTCCGGCGCCTCCTGAGGCAATTACCGGGATATTCACATTTTCTGAAATCAGGCGGGTTAAAACTATTTCATAACCTTCTTGAGTACCGTCCGCATCAATAGAATTAAGACATATCTCTCCTGCGCCTGATTTCTCTGCTCTTTTTGCCCAGGCAAGTGCATCTATTCCTGTATATTTTCTTCCCCCATGAATCACTATTTCATAACCTGAAGGTATATTATTTGAAATGGGTACTTGTTTAACGTCCATTCCAAGAACAATACACTGGCTCCCAAAGGCTCTTGCACCTTTGGAAATTATAGAAGGGTCCTTCACTGCTGCGCTGTTTACACTTATCTTTTCCGCCCCTGCAAGTAAAACCCTGCGCATATCATCGATTGTCCTGATTCCACCTCCAACTGAAAATGGAATAAAAATTTCCTCGGCAACACGACGGACAACGTCTATCATAATATCTCTATGTTCGCTCGACGCTGTAATATCATAAAAAACAAGCTCATCAGCGCCCTCTTCATAATAAAACCTGGCCATCTCTACGGGATCGCCGATATCTATGTTTTGCTTGAATTTAATACCCTTAGTTGTTTTTCCATCCCTCACGTCAAGACAGGGTATAATCCTTTTACTCAGCATAATGGCCGTCCCATGTACAAAAGTTTTTCAGGATCCTGAGACCGGAATTTCCACTCTTTTCAGGATGAAACTGCATGGCGATCAGATTATTGTTTCCAATAATGGATGGGAATTCGATACCATGTTCGGTCATAGCAATAACATATTGATTAGAGGCAGGCAATGTATAATAGGAATGGACAAAATAAAATTCATCCGCCGGCATAAGTCCTTCAAGCACAGGGTGGTTTTTTATCAAACGTACACCGTTCCACCCCATATGGGGTATTTTAAGCCGTTCATTATTCCCGGAAAAAAGGGGCGATGGAAACATTTTGACCTCTCCCTTAATCAATCCAAGACACTGAACGTTATTTTCTTCGCTTTTGTCTAAAATAATCTGTGCGCCAAGACAAATTCCAAGAACAGGTTTTCCCGCATCAAAAGATTCCTTTAACAACTTATCAAGACCAAGGCTCCTTAGGTCGTCGATTGCCTTTCCGGCAGCGCCGACTCCCGGAAAGATGATCCGCTCAGAGCGAAGAATCTCTTCTCGATTATGAGTAACACGACACGAAAATCCAAGTTTTATCAGAGCACTCTCCACGCTCTTGAGATTTCCGGCCCTGTAATCAATAATTGCGATCATTATCTATCCCATTACAGGTTTAAGGGTTCAGGGGTTTATAACCATTCACGGAACGTTAAGAAATTCGGCCTACATACTTTTATACTATTGATGAACGTTCAATTTTGGGCCTCCTTTTCCAACTATTGCTTTGTATCCCGTCGCGTTTGACTCAAATACAGACCTCGGAAAGAATGGCATTTTAAGCGTAATTTTTTGGACACCCTTATTTTAAATATGTGACAAACCAACTTCAATCGGTAATATTTTTCTAATGGGCAACCACACGGGGTTGCCACTACGCAGGGGCAGGCCCCTGTGCCTGCCCTGAAATGATATATACCAGTATGCAGTATATGTTTTTTAATCAACCTTTTGCCTATGTCTGTCGGCTACCAACGTAAGGCGGGACAGTTGCTTTGGTGGATTCGTCGCTTACGCTCCTAAAACCACCTACGTCGGCTACCAACAGAACTTTGTAGGGTGGATTAAGCGAAGCGAATCCACCAAAAAGCGGAAATTGTCCCGCTTTAAGTTGGTAGCCTGTCTGTCCAATAAATCATTGTGTAATGGCTGAACGACCCGAATAATAAGGCTCTTCAGATTTTTATTCAATCTATAATTTCCGGGGTCTGCAAATAAAGCTTTTCTTCTGATTGTTCCCCTTATCAAAGTCGTGATAGACCATATCTGATAACCTCTTTGCCGGTTTGTAAACATCCGGTTCGTAAACTCGTTTCGTCACTCCCTAATTTCTCATTTCCAATTTCAAATTTCAACCCATGAACGATTACGAAAGATGTAACTACTCACGTAGTCAGGCTGAAGCAGTTTAGGCTGAAGGGGGCAGAAGAGCACAATTGCCGTGCTTTGGCGGAAATGTCTGATTCTTGCACCAAACATGGCTTCAAAATGCGCTTTTCTCTTACAGCCTTCAACCTATTCACCTGAGTAGTTACCGAAAGATTTAAACAATCCTGAAAGATTTAAGCACACTTGTAAGAGTTGGATATGTCCATCCCTTACCAGTCCTCGTTTTAAAGCCTTCCGTATTTAAGAGGTCAACTATTTTCTTCCTCGCAACACCTTTATCCTTTTGATCCCGGATAAATTCTATTGCCTTTTCAAACTGCTCCCTGTACAAGTCTTTTACTGAAGGCCTTACCATCTCCTGTTCAGTTAGCTTTTTAACTGGTTCCGGCTTATAGGAGCGGTTGGCTTCCCTTTCCATCCGCTCCTTATATTTACATGACATTTCATTGTATACTGGACAACTTTTCTCACAGGATGCCCTGAACCTGTTGTTTTCACAGCCACAATCAAAAGAGACCCCAGAATTGAAAATGTACTTGATATTGGATTTTGTACTGTGCCTTATTTTGGAATTTGAACTTGATGATATGGATGAAAGAATATCAACACAGTAATCTATTAACCAGTCCCTGCATTCATCCGCAGATATTCCCGCATACTTAAACCAGGCAGCGATAAACTGGGTAACATCCTGGCGTGTAGGGGTATTGTCTTTGCCTGGAAAACGAGATAATTGAAGTCCGTTTGATACAAGATCTCTAATACAGGAAAAGAGGCACTTCTTATTCTTCACCTTCAGAAGCCCTTTAAGCTTTTCGAGGTAGGAATTATTATCCATACAGCTATTTAATTAGTGCCTGAACGAAAACTATCTATCCTTATTCGATAAGACAACTAAATCCGGATTCTTTTCTAAACGAAGATTTAAAGCAATTAGCTTTCAGGCACTAGGAGGATGTCCGAGAATGCCTTTTTTCCCAAACTCTGCGTTATGCTCAAAAAATTATCTTCGAAATATCAACTATATGTCTGCGGTAATTTTTTGAGCAAGCCTTGATTTTGAAAAAAATTGCTATTCCCGGACAGCCTCCTAGTCCTCAATATTGTATTTTTCTTTTAACACCTAATACCAGCCCTTTCAAGGTGGTAACTTGTTGATATTGTAGCTCAAATAAATTGAATCTAATTTTTTTTTGCAAGGTATTTTTGAATGGTTCTGCTTTTTCTGTCTAAAACAGCATTGTTTCCTTCACAAAAAACCAAAAAAGTCGTTGATCATATCACGTTATCATGTGTTGTTAATACACCAGCATGCAAAAACCGTGATAAATACGTTTTAAATCCAATGTATTACAAGCCCACCTTGAAAGGGTGCACCTATTACCTAAGAATTATTTTGGCCGCACCTTTCTATAGACCTCAAGGGGACTCTTTTTTTCACCATCTACAATCAAAAGGTGATCTTCAATAGAAATCCCAAAAAGGTGCTCATTTTCCTTGAGAAAGGGGAGGATAAGTTCCCAATCCCTGCCGTCTAATCCTACAATCTCACCACCATTTAATTGTTGCTCATCCACTGTTTGAAAAGGGTCCCGGATATATATTGCTCCGCCGGATGCAAGTGAAAAAAGATTGGATCCGGGATAAGGCGTTGGCTGGGGCCGGCTGTTTCCGTTTATATCAAATTCCATTCCGTTTAAGATTACAAAACCACCGCCGTTATGCGGGTCCCCGGCCATAAAGGATTCCGCGAGGTAGTCTAAGCAGGTGCCGTTTATCACAACCCTGGGCCTGCCGACCGCATTAATTAACGGTCTGCCTGCCGCGTTTCCCATAACATATACCTCGCCCCCCTTGGCGCCATACATAAAGGTCTGACCGGTATCCCCGTAAATAACCATCTTGCCCGATTTCATGATCTGACCAAGCTGATCCTGAGCGTTGCCATGGACATATATACTGAGGCCGTCAATGCCCGAACCCAGGTAATCACCTGAGCTGGCAAAAATATCTATACGAACACCGCCTGTATCAGGGCCTAAACCACAACCGTGGAAACGCTGACCTTTGAGCCCAAAGACAATAAAGCGGCGCCACCCCTTTTTAAAAGCCTCGGCCAACAGACGACTGTCACAATGGTTTCCTTCAGGAGGGAAAAGCGATGCGTCAATAATCAGAACCTTTTCATGGTAGACAGGTTCTCTGAAGAATTGCCTGCTTTCCCAGTCAATCAGGCGATATTTACCCTTTTCGTTTTCTGTCTCAAGGGAGGGAAAACCATGCAATATATTTTCAAGCGTCTGATTTAACATCTGAAGGACAGATCTATGCTTCTTATCAAGAGTGGGATAGCGTCGATCAATAAGATTGGTCATGGCCTCTAATGCGACCTCAAAATGGGCATCCCCTTTCAAAGCCCACACCTTTATCTGTCTGAGGCAATCCATGAGATCCGCATAATCCCATTTCATAATCCCATTTTTTACAAAATCATATAACAGGTCAGGCCTCTGGAGATCAAAGAAATCAGATATATCAAACCGTTCCCTGTCCATATCCTCCATCAGGTAATAGACCTGACCCGGAAGATAGGGTACCTGGCCTTCAGGAATTTTTATCTCATGTCCGAACTTGTCAGTGCATGTCAACTTCCGCTCATAAACACCTTTTTTCTTTTCATCGAGGTTGAAGATAAAGGAGCCTCCATCCGTATAGCTGCCTCCTCTTGCGTTCCAGTAAGTGTCTGCCACGGTGCCTACCCTTGGATCTTCCTCTGCCAGGCTTTTAAGTGTTGCGTCAATAGCCTGTTTCTCCGAACATACAAGCCCTATTTGCACCTGGCCGTCATGCAGCGCAAAGACCTGAGGCCTGAGCATGGAGGTATCGGTTATGCCGATGAGTTGTAAGCGTTTATTTTCGGTATCATTTCGCGCAATGATAAAAAACCATGGACCATCAGGCGAACCATGTATATGCGTTGCCTGAATTGCCCTGTACACCTCCTGTTTTTCAGGAGGCAACATATCAAAATCTCTCTCCATAGTCGGGGCCAGCGCCTCGATCACATATTCCACAGGATAGCCGTAGGTCCGGCTGTAGAGGTCAAAAATTAATGCTGAGACCTCTGTGTCAGTCAGAAAAAGGGGATAGATATTACGCTGTTTCAGATACTCGGACACAGAGTGGTAGTTTGCAAAATCCCCGTTATGCACAAGCGCCTCATTAAGACCGACAAATGGGTGGGCTCCTCCCGGATGCCATACCCGGCCCTTAGTCGGATATCGCTGGTGTGCAATCCAGATATGTGCCTTAAAATCATCCAGTTTATAATACTGAACTACCTGTTCCGCATACCCAACGATCTTGAGGATGAAAAAGTTTCTGCCATGGGATACTACAAAGGCATGTTGCTTGCCATATGCATCATAATAGGTCTTGTTGATCTTGAAGCTGTTCTGATAGACAAATTCATCCTCCGCCTGCCTTTCACTCAGACCTTCAAATCCATTTTCCTCTATAAATGCCTTTAAGACCTCCGGCTTTACACGCACAAAATAACGCCAGACATCCGGTGGCCTGACATTCAACCCGGGGACATCTCTATAATCATCGAGATGGGGAATATTCTCTGAGAATTCCACGTTAAACCATGGTTCGATAAACTGTTTTTTCAGGTCATCTATGACCCCATCAATGAGAACTGCAATTTGCAGGATATAATTCTCTTCAAGTATATCATCAGAAACCCCGAGCATTACAGGTTTAAACCCCATGGCTGCAATCCCGCCGCCACGTCCGTTACCCCTGTTGTGCATCTGTTTGGAGGGCTCAAATATATGTTTCCCCCTTACAGGGATACTACAGGCAAATCCGGTCACACCGCACCCGCCTTCGGCTTCCACTTCAGGACACGGCTTTTGAATCAGATCCTCTGTTAACGGTCTTCTGGATTGAATGATATTTCCTATTATATGATCTTTTTTCATCAATACTTATACCTGTATTTTATTTTAGTAACAGTTAGCGGGTTCAAGCTTCAAAAGTTTGTAACTGTTCACGGAACGTTGAAATTAGAAAAACGGGCATCCTTCAAACCCGTGAACGGTTACAATTAACGTTTCATGTAATCAAGGTGGACCAGGCAATCCGTCCGGCCAACAAGCTCTTTAATGCTTTTCATGCCAAATCTTTTAAGAATACGGATAATTTCCTTGCGCCAGGCGAGAAACATATTAATCACTCGTTGTCTTCCCCACTCATGTTCCATTAAATCCATCAACTCAGGATCAGTTGTGGCAATTCCGCGCGCACAGCCCCGCCCTCTTTCGCAGTTATGACAACGGATACACTCAAGAGCAACCAGATCCGCTGTTCCCGTGCATACGCCATCAGCACCGAGTGCAATGATCTTGGCAACATCATGAGGAGTCCTGATGCCGCCGCTTGCTATAACGGTTATCTTATCACGGACACCCTCATCCTGTAAAAAACGATGTACTTTGGGAACAGCATATTCAATCGGTATGGCAATATTTTTCTTTGCAATATCAGGCGCCGCGCCTGTCCCTCCATAACTCCCGTCCAGATGAATGATATGGGCACCGGCGTAATAGCTTCCAACCGCCACCATATCCACATCGTTTGGGGTGGCAACCTTAACCGATATCAGGGCCCGTGGGTTCATGGCCTTTATCCAGTCTACATGTTTTTTGTGATCTTCCACCGAATAGACGCTATGAAATGGAAATGGTGAGAAAAGAGGATATCCAACTACGGCCTCTCTCATGCGGGCAACGCCCGGTGTTACCTTGTCACCCAGCAGATGTCCGCCAAGACCGGGTTTAGCTCCCTGGGCATATTTGAATTCTACTATTTTTACCCTCTGGATGGTTTCTTCTTTTACCCCGAAGAGACCTGTGGCTACCTGTGTAATAACATGATCGTCATAGGGTTTTAATTCATCGGGATAACCCCCTTCGCCTGTGCAACAGAATGTTCCGAGCTCAGCGGCTGCCTTTATTCTGCTGAGCATGGTCGTGATACTTACCGAACCATAGGACATCCCACCGCCGTAAAATGGAACCCGGATCCTGATCTTGTGAGAATTATCGCCTCTCCTGTTTAGATCGACGCCCACATCTATCTCATCATCCGGCAGGTCTTCCGGCAATGATTTGTCCTTATTAATGACAAGCCGCAGTTTATCAAAACCACCGCCGGACAGACCGGTTTTATATTCCAGTCCAACTGGTGGGACATTCCCGTTCTCGGCCATATACCACGTGGCGGCAAGAAGCTCAGGTGGCCATCTATAATCACCTAATACTTCAAAATCAGGATTTTTTTTGAGTGAAAGGGCCTGTACCGGACAGGACTTATAACAAGGATCCTTACAATTGAGCCCAATGCAGCGGTAATTGTTTTTTACAAAGACCTGACCCCTTCTGATAATATGAACATCATAAGGGCATATTTCCACACATTTTCCGCATGAGATACAATCACCGTTTCTCATTAATCGATATTTTCCAATGGGGTTTCGAAATCGCGACGGTGTACGCAATACCTCCGGTAACTGAATATTTTCATTGTTACTCAAGTTCACATCCCTCCTCAACTTCTCCCATTGATCCAAAAATACTGCTGTCAAGCTCTTCAAAAAACATAGCTCTACCTGCTTCTCCTCTCAAACGGCGTGCATCTCTGATGCCCATAGCTCCCATCATCTCAAGGAGCTGGCTGTGCCAGGCGCCGATAAGATTCTCAACTCTTGCCGCAACCCAGTCAAGCGGAGCACTCTCTATGTTTACCGGGCAAGGGAGTCCCATGGTACATCTACGGCACATCCTGCACTCAAGGGCAACAAGAATGGGAAAATCAACAAACACAGCGTCAGCGCCACAGATTATAGATTTGGTTGCATGCTCTGCGAGGGCTATCCCGCCTCCGGCAAGCAGCGTCAACCTGTCTCGAATACCATTTTCAACCAGTTTTATATGGATAGAACGTATTCCATCCTTTACAAACCGGTTTTTGTCGTCATGAAAACAACCGTCCGGCGCGCCTTCAAGATGAATAATTGCAAAACCCTGTTTTACAGTTGATAAAACCCTCTCTTCCATTTCTTCCGACATCGGTATCCTGACCGATATCAATAAAGACGGATTAAAATCCCTTAAATCCTTTACGATTTCATCCATCTCATCACAATAAGGGACTTCGACGATCTTGACACCTTTTGGAATGCCAGCCGGATTAAAACCCAGGGACGAAACTTCAGGCATCAGCCATTGGTCGAAATTTTTTAACCCGTCATCTATCATATCCTGCGGAAGGGCAAAAAGTGTTTCGAGACGTCCGGCCGCAAGGGCCCAACCCTGAACAGTCTTATCTCCCAATGAGCCGAAAGGGGGCATTCTCAAAATAATCGGAAGGGGGATATCAATAATATGCGACAGTTTTTTAACGAGGTTCCCCTTATTATCGAAGGTAAGATTTACCGGAGTCTTTCCTATATCTATGGCAGTGCTTATATATTCACGACCATGAATCCCGTCCCTTGTCGGGCGTACGATCTCGGACATATCCGTCCATATGGAATCAAAACCAGGGCCGCTGAAAGGACCCGGATAACCTGAGCCTGAAACCGGGATTTTCCCGGTCTCCGACTGATCCCATAAATCGGATATAATGTCAGGTGTCCAGTAAGAATCACCCAATGCCTGGTATTCAGGATTTAATGATTTATGGATCAACTCCCTCGGACAGCCCTGCACGCACCTGAAACAGTTCATGCACTGATTATCAATTGACTCGATCATCTGCAGAGGGTCAAGCCTGCGGTTATCATAAACACCATACACGCACTGCTTTTTCACGCAGACGGCGCATTTCAAACAACCCTCTTCCCATGCAATAATTCCCGATTTTATTACAGGCTCAAAGCGATGTGGCATATGCTTTGTATGTATAACGTACTTGGATGGCATATACGGCTCCTTTTTCTAATCAAAAGAGGGTCTTGGTAAAAGCCCCGATCTTTCAACGATTTCTCCAACAGCCTCTTCCCATTCAATGGCCATGATATGCACACCTTTAACCCCGGGCATCTCCTTTAACCTCAAAATGGTTTCAACACAGATATTGATCCCCTCCTTTCTCTGTTTATCCTTGGGCACGCCCTCCATCCTCTTTATCAATTCTTCAGGGACATCAATACCTGCAACCTTGTTATTCATATATTTGGCCATCCCCGGAGACTTAAGAGGGGTAACCCCCCCAAGTATAAAGGTCTTTTCCGTCAGGCCTCTTTCCCTGAGCATGTTCAGCCAGGTTTCGAACCTGTCCAGATTGTAAATACACTGGGTCTGTATGAAATCAGCGCCCGCCTCAATTTTTTTGGCAAGACGGACCGCCCTGAATTGAATGGGATCGGCAAAGGGATTTGCGGTAGCGCCTATAAACATATCAGGTGGACTCGATAGTGGATCACCTCCAAGAATGACCTTTTCATCACGCATGTTTTTGGCCACCCGGACAAACTGTATGGAATCCAGATCAAAGACACCTTTAGCCTGGCCCTGATTTCCAAAGCTTTGGTGATCGCCCGAGAGACAGAGGAGATTCCTGATTCCGAGTGCGGATGCGCCCAGTATATCAGACTGAAGCGCTATTCGGTTACGGTCTCTAACTACCATCTGCAAAACTGAATCTAAACCCATCCCCTGAATCAGGGCACAGGCGGCAAGGCTGGACATGCGTACAATAGCTGTCTGATTATCCGTTACATTGACGGAATCTACATTATTCTTCAAGAGTTTGGCCTTTTTTACTACTGATTCGGGGTCCGCTCCCCTCGGGGGACCGCATTCCGCTGTGACTGCAAACTCGCCATTTTCAAGTACTTTTTTTAACCGGCTCACATTGTTCACTTTTGTTGATCCTCCCTGACGATCTTTCTTGGTCCACACCCTTCTTTCTTTGACCAATCTTTCGGCGGGTATATCTTCTCAAGCCTGTCCAATGCCCCAAACCTGGACAAACGGTCAATAATCAATTGCCAGGCACAGGGGACATCCGGGTCAACCTCGCACCGCCCGTCCATGGACCCGCCGCAAGGACCATTTAAAAGATGCTTTGCGCAGCGTGTAAGGGGACAGACCCCTCCGAAATAGTAGAGCATGCAGTCACCGCAACCGATGCAGCTCTCCACCCAATAACCCTGGTCTTTCGTTTCTCCCATAAACTCCGTGTTCAAGGCCGGGATTACCGGTACCTCCGGAAACATGTCCGCAACGGCCTGCACACCTGCTCCGCAACCGAGTGACAAGACTGCATCATATTTTTCCATTATATCATCCAATGGAATGACAAACTCATTGACACATTGACGGTCAATGGTTTTTTCCTCAATAATGACCTCTTCTCCATTGATCTTTGCCGCCATGCGTAATGCAGATGCAAGCATTGCCGTCTCTTTCTCTCCACCTGCTGCACATTCCGCCACACAGGAACCGCAGCCCAGGGCAAGGATCCGTTTGTAAGGGGCAATCATGTTTCTGATCTCATCAATAGGTTTTTGTTCCGCTGTGATCATAACAAATTTATCCTTTTAGATTTACAGCAATTCCCTGTGAATTTACAATCTCTTGAGATTGTTTCGCTTCGCTCGCAATGACGGTGGGGGAACTCGTCATTGCCGGGAGCCGAAGGCGACGTGGCAATCTCTTTAGCGCTTTTTGCGGGAATTGCGGTTAGATTTATTAGTAATGGAATAATATTCAGACCTCGGAAATCATAGATTGAATAAAAATGCGAAAAGCCTTGTTATCCAGGTCTTTCGGCAATTACTCAATGATTTATTGGACAGACACAAGCAAAAAGATTGATTAAAAACGGATTGTTTTCACCGTGCATTGGGATTTTTTCGGAAGGGCAGGCACAGGGGCCTGCCCATTAGAAAAATATTACCGATTGAAGTTGGTTCATCACCTGTTTAAAAGAAAAGTGTCAAAAAAATTACGCTTAAAATGCCATTCTTTCCGAGGTCTGAACATTATAAAATATCCTGTCGTTTACTATCACCCCAAACCTCTCCCATCTCAAGGAGGACGATTTTATTTTTTTTGAAACACCGGCGATATACCAAGCTTGGAGCAATTCTCCAGGATCCTCCCGACCTGATCGGCCAATGGTTCCGGCTTTTCCCCGGACCCGACAATAATTCCAACCCGTTCCGGCTCCAGGCCGATACTTTTGATTATTTCTTTTGTTCTTTCAACCCGTTTCCGAGCCCTGTAGTTTCCTTCAAAATTCCGGCATGCACCTTCAGGACAAGTAATCACATAAGCTGCATCTGCAAACTCCTCAAGCGCTCTAAGCATATGAACAGGTTCCATCCTCCCGCTGCAGGGAAGGGGGTAAAACCTTATCTTTGAGCCATATTTTTTTTCCAGGCCCAACCTTTCCCTCTCACTGCTTCCGGGAATGTTCCGGCAATAAAAAAGAGCCAGTGTAAAACTATGTGCAACGTTCATCTCAGGATAAAATCCTTTCTTCTTTGGATATAATTTTGTAACTGTTCACGGGTTCACAGGTTCAATGGTTCAGGGTTCAGGGTTCATAGCTCAATCTTCAGACTGACAGGTTATGGATTTCTGTGTATGCGGGATTGACGAAATAAGATAACTACCTGTCATTACAGCTATAAACCGGAATCAAGAAAGCCTGGTAATAATCACGACTGTCGCTCCCAAAGGGATGGTTGTCTCCCCTTGGTAACCGTTCATAGGCATACAAACTTATGGGAACCACAAAAATTGGTATTATCGGAGAGTCTCACAGACGCTCTGTTAACCAGCGCAGGACAACGCAGATTATCTTAAAATACGTCCCGACGCAGAGCATTGAAACGAAGAGGGTAAACAACTGCCAACTTCCCAAACTCAATGGGATTAAAGGGTTGAATATTCTACTGATATTTACGCATTCGCACAACCTTTTATTTTTTATACTCCGGTCTTGAATATTTACAAGCGATGTCCATTCCCAATTCCCTAATCAGAATCGGAAACTAATCAGCATCCCTTTTCTTCTACAGGATCGGTAAATATTTATCGATTTCGTACTTGCTTACATGAACGTTATACTGTTTACATTCAATCTTTTTATTTTCTATGAATTTGTTGAAAATGTGGTCTCCAAGTATCCTTTTAACCAATTCACTCTTTTCCGTCAGATGAACAGCCTCATAAAGAGTGCCCGGCAGGCTTGTAATCCCGCTTTCTTCACGTTTTTTCGCACCCATATCAAAGATATCTTCTTCGAACGGGCCGGGCATTTCATATTTGTTCTCTATTCCTTCCATTCCTGCGCCAAGCATCACGGCAAAAGTGAGATAAGGATTACATGCGGGATCCGCAGACCTGAACTCTATCCTTGTAGCTGTTTCCTTGCCTGGTTTATACATGGGAACCCGAATCATGGCAGACCTGTTCCTCCTTGCCCAGGATACATAAACAGGGGCCTCATAACCTGGAACCAGACGCTTGTATGAGTTTACCCACTGATTGCTTATTGCCGCTATCTCAGGGGCATGACGCATTATCCCTGCAATGTAATGTTTTGCAATATCCGATAAGCTGTACTTGTCCTCAGCATCATAAAATGCATTCCTTTTACCCTTAAACAAAGATTGATGGACATGCATTCCACTGCCATTCTCGCCAAATATAGGTTTAGGCATAAAGGTAGCATAAACACCATTTTGCCGGGCAACCTCTTTTACAATAAGACGGTAGGTCATTGTCTTATCCGCCATCCTTAAACCTTCATCATAACGAAGGTCAATTTCATGCTGGCTGGGCGCTACTTCATGATGGCTGTATTCTACCTGGATACCTATGCTTTGCAAGGCAAATATGGTCTGTCTTCTCAAGTCACTTCCGAGATCGATAGGGCGAGCATCAAAATACCCACCCTTATCAAGCACTTTTGTGCACTTATCATCTTCAAAATAAAAATATTCAAGCTCCGGTCCGACATAAAATGTGTATCCCATGTCGGCTACTTTCTTTAAAAGTTTCTTGAATACATACCGCGGATCACCTTTATAGGGTGAACCGTCCGGATTCATAATATCACAGAACATACGGGCAACAGGACTTTCAGCATCTCTCCATGGAACCATCTGAAATGTAGCGGGATCAGGTTTGGCAATCATATCGCTCTCCTGGATCCTGGCAAAACCCTCAATAGAAGAACCATCAAAACCCATTCCTTCCGTTAAGCCTTCCTCGAGCTCAGACGGTGTTACCGCAAAGCTCTTTAGAAAACCAAGAACATCAGTAAACCAAAATTGAATAAAACTGACATTCCTGTCTTTTACAATTTTTCTTACATCTTCAACTGTTTCGCAATTCATATTGATATATCCTCCTGAAAAATTAAATTGTTTGGTTTAAAATCAAAAATGATGGCGCTATTTACGGATGTGCATTATTAATACTAACGCAACCATTATGCCAAACAAAATAAGTCAAGGATTCCAACAGGTTATATTATGTAATTATGGTTTCTTGCACAACATAAATACACAAATATGTAGTTTTGTGGCGCAAGTTATTACAAAAATGTAGGCATCCTTCATTTTGAGGTAAAAGTAGTTGACACTTTTATTGGAACCTAAAACCTGCATAAACTATTTTCAAGAAGAAAATTATGCTTTTAATATCAACGAATTACAGAAATGTTGTGCTTGTATAACACGCATTAATTTGA
>JAGGXA010000187.1 GCA_021163285.1 Deltaproteobacteria bacterium
GACTTGAAGTATCGTAGTACGTCTGCGCCCTTGCCGCCTTGCACCTGCCTGCAGCAGGCAGGTCTTCGGTAAACTCGACGCTTGCAGGATTTAGGTACAATATATTGCGGGTTAACGCTGGAAATGAAGGAAATATACTGCTGCTAATCGGGACAGGCGCAAATTAATGCTACAAATCTTCAGGTGTAAAAGAAACCACATCGTCAATTTTTGCACTGTCTGTAAATAGCATCGCAAGCCTGTCTATTCCGAGAGCAATTCCGGCAGCTCCGGGCATATATTTCAGGGACGTTAAAAATTTATCAGGCATCGGGTATACTTGCTTACCCTGCTCATATCTGCTGCATTGTTCTTTTTCAAACCTTTCCTTTTGTTCTTCCGCATCGTTCAATTCGGAAAAGGCGTTTGCCAGTTCCAGGGTACCGATATATATCTCAAACCTCTCGGCAATTCCCGGACGGCCTGGTTTCAACCTGGCAAGAGCAGCCTGAGTTGCAGGAAAATCATACAAAAACTGAGGCCTTTTGACTCCGAGGTGCGGTTCGATCTCTTTGACCATAACTTCATCGAATAAGCCTTTTTGTATGGCTGTTTCAGGAGTTATGGATGTGTAACGACTAAAGGCTTCATCAACTGAAATTCTTTCCCATGGCCTTTTCAGATCAATCTCCATTCCCTGGTAAATGATTTTGCCCCCGGCGCCGATGTTTTCGGATACGGAAAGGACCATGGCCTCGCATTCAACCATGAGGTCCAGGTAATTTTTACCTGTCCTGTACCACTCAAGAAGGGTGAATTCGGGCAGGTGAATATTTCCACGTTCATTTTGTCTGAAACATTTGGTAATCTGAAATATTTGGGTAAAACCTGCCGTCAGCAATCTTTTCATGCACAATTCCGGGGAAGTATGCAGATAAAATCCGCCCGCGCTTATAGCATCGATATTGGCTTCAGGGGCTGGAGCGGGGATTAAGTTGGGTGTTTCTATCTCCAAATAACCCTGTTTAATGAAAAAAGATCTGATGGCCTGCAACATTCCGGAACGTAACCTGAGATATCCTTTCCGGTCAGCTGATTTTTTTTCGCAGAAATTGCAATGCATTAGCTCAATAGCCTGTTTCCCCCTTACCTTATCCAACTATGGAAATGGGAACAGTCTAAATCCGGGCGCCAATTTTGTAAAGTTATTTTTGCGCGAAACCTAACCTTTCCTTTTTGCGCCTGCCAATCATAATTTATAACCGAATTTCATATTGACCTGCATTATTTGATCGGCTATTTTAAGGTTCCATAATCATAAAAACGGTCAAAGACTTAAATGCAATTAATATTCGGATCAGACCTCGGAAATTGTAAATTGGGTAAAGATGCATAAAGCTTTAACTCCTGGGCAGAATGGATTCAGTCTCATGTAGATGACTCGGATGCCATTGCTGAAAACTCGAGGGTAGAGGCAATTATGAATCGGTTTGTAGCTCTTGATGAATCCTGTAATAAGGGCGGAGCACATCTCTATCTCGGCATAATGTCAACTTTACTACCCCGGGCCATGGGCGGGAAGCCCGAAGTCGGGCGTAGACATTTTGAGAGGGCAATTGAACTTTCGGGGGGAAAAATCTTATGATCAAAGTAAGTTACACGAAGTATTATGCACCTCTAATTTTTAACCGCCCCTTGTATAATCGTCTGCTCATGGAGGTTCTGAGTGTACCCCCAGAGATTGAAGGATACACATTTATCAATATCATGGCCCATAAACAGGCACAAGAGCTGCCCGACAGCGAAGGTGAATATTTTTGATGATTGTGTTCACCGGTTTGATGGTTCGGGGTTCCAGGTTAATAATACCCAGCCCATTTTTGCCCGGTCTAAAAGCACAAACACCTTGACATAGTTCACTATTCCTGCAACTTTTGTACTTTTAGATCGAACAAACCTGACCTGAATCTGTGCGCCTGCCCGGGGATGTTATTTCGTCCTCGTCCCTAAGCGCTGTAACTGCACAGGATGAAAAATTTTAGATTTTTATAAAGAGATGTGTTATAGTTTTTAGTATTGGCAATAAGTTAAAAGTATCCGTAAACAAAAAATGAGAGGGCAAATATCATAGCAGGAGGTAAAAATTGAAAAAAAATCTGACATTTTTTCTGATCATTTCGTTCTCAGCGCTTGTCCTGACCGGTTGTGCATTTGTTGCTTCACCTGTCAGCAACGGCATGATTTATACCGGAGTTAGTGGTCCGGTTGCAGCAACAGCAGGTGATACTTATTCCAAGGTTGGAGAATCTTCCTGTATAGCGGTTCTTGGAATCGTATCAGCCGGCGATGCCAGTATAAATGCAGCCATGAAAAAAGGTGGGATCACCAAAATCCATCATGTAGATTATAAGAGCACAAGCATTTTATGTTTATTTGCTAAATTTACAACAATTGTGTACGGAGAATAATTAAAATAAAAACTGGTTGCGGATACTGGCAGCTTTTCGCCAATACAGTTGCAGCTATTTAAATGCTATCGTGTTGATAAGGTTTAACATTGCCCGAACGAAAACCCTCGTTTTCGTTCGGGCCCCAAGTAAAAAAAATAATCAACGCTGAACAAGTCGAAACCAATGATTGTTGTTTAAAAACGGCAGTATGGTAATTGCGACAGACGGTTTTATTCGGCAGAGCAAGTTCTTCCGCTTAAAACCATTGACTTGTAAACGATAGAGATTTCATATGTAATTTTGGAGTTCAAAAATTGCGGGAACAACTACAATCTTAATCTAAAAAGGATAATATATGATTCTAAAGATTCTGGAACTTGGACCTCTTATGGTCAATTGTTACATCGTGGCAGATGAAGAAACAAAGGAAGCTGCGGTTTTTGACCCGAGCGGAGAAGTGGACAAGATCCTTCAAGCCCTGAATCATGATGGCTTGAAGGTGAAGTATATCATCAATACCCATACACACTGGGACCATGTGGGTGGAAATTATCAGCTTCAGGAGGCCACAAACGCCCCTATAGTCACCCACGAAGATGAGGCCTCAGCGCTTAAAACGGCCAGGGATAACGCCGCCACCTTCGGTTTGTCCTGCGAAAACTCTGAAGCAGGTATGTTCGTTAAGGAGGGTGATATAATTGAGGTCGGATCTCTACGGTTTAAGGTTGTGGACCTTCGGGGCCATTCTCCTGCGGGACTCGGTTTTATATTTGACGGCGAGATCAGTGTAGAGGGTAAAAGAGAGACAAAAAAGTTGATAATCTGCGGCGACGCGGTATTTGCCGGCAGTATCGGCAGAACCGATTTTCCCGGCGGCAACATGGAACTTCTCCTGCAAAATATACGAGAAAAGATATTTACTCTTCCTGATGACACTCTTATCCTTCCCGGACATGGCCCTGCCTCGACTGTTGAACGAGAGAAAAAATATAACCCGTTTTTTCAGTAATTGTTGAATCTGTAAAAAAATATATACTGCATAGTGGTCTGTCATTTCAGCGCAGGCACAGGGGCCTGCCCATCAGAAAAATAGCAACCGTTCTCGGAACGTTGAAAACAGAAATTAGAAACTGGAAATTCTGCCCAATGTATCCGGCAATGTTTCGTAGGGGCGAATCTTGTATTCGCCCTTAAAACGTGAGAATAATTAATAGGGGTAAATAATCAAAGGCTGAACGTAAGGTTCGCCCCTACGCTTGCACAAAAACAATATATATCATATCAACCTACAACCTTTAACTTTCTGCCTTCAACCTTTGAACCCGCGAACGGTTACGAAAAATATTGCCGGTTGAAGTTGGTTCGTCACCTGTTTAAAAGAAAAGCGTCTAAAAAATTACGCTTAAGATGCCGTTTTTTCCGGGGTCTGAATTATAATGAAAACGTCAGAAAATCGTCGAATAACATCTGTTGATTTTGATCTCCGTCAGTTGGAAATATTTTGCAAAGTGGTTGAGCTTGGCAGTTTTTCAAAGGCCGCTAATGCGGTTTGCCTGGCACAGGCCTCTGTCAGTGAAAGGATAGCCACTCTTGAAAGCATGGTAGGGACAAGGCTCCTTGATCGGCTTGGCAGGCAGATACTCCTTACCGGCGCTGGAAAGATCCTTTACAAGCGCGCCATTTTGCTGCTGGATATGAAAAGGACTGCATGCCTTGAAATGCAGGATTTTTTAGGGCTGAAAAAGGGAAATGTCCACATAGGCGGAAGCACTATCCCGGGTGAATATATTCTTCCAGAGGTTATCGGGCGTTTTAGAGAAGAATATCCTCTCATATCTGTTTTCCTGACTGTCGCAGATACGAACGTCATAGAGTCAGGCATCCTGGATGGTCAATTTGAAATCGGTGTGGTTGGATCTGTGAGTACGCACAAGAGTCTTATCAGGCACAAGTTGTGGAAAGATGAACTGGTTCTTGCCGTCCCCTGCGGACACAGGTGGGCCAGTAAGGTGGAAATCCACCTTAAAGAACTTGGCGGTGAACCGTTTATATTAAGAGAGCGAGGTTCGGGAACACTAAGGATCATGGAGGATTATTTTCAGGCATCCGGAAAAGGCACGGTGAACCTTAATGTTGTGGCAAGATTAGGCTCCTCTACTGCTGTAAAAGAGGGTATAAAAGCAGGGCTGGGGGTCTCGATACTTTCTTTAAGGGCTATAGACACGGAACTTGAAACCGGAAAGTTGAGCGTATTAAAGATAAACGGCATAACAATGACCCGCAGTTTTTATCTGATCAGGGACAAAAGAAGAATTGCCTCTCCACTTTGTCGGGCAATGTTCGATTTTCTGTCGGCCGGTTCCAATGAATAAAGGGAAATAATGGAAGAGATTATTGATTACAGGGGAGATTGCTGAAAAGCATTCCTGGACGTAGGTTTATGTCTCAGGCTCTTGCCATCGGGTGGATCTTTTGAATTTATTCTTGAAAGAGAAAAACTTGAAAAGATCAGCAGGGTAATTAATCACAACGGCGGTAAAATAATTTCAAGAAAGTTAATCAATGATGATGTTCAGCTCAGGGTTGGCAAGACCGGCTAAGGAACGAGGTCAGATTAATTTCTCAAACTATGGGCATCCTTCATTTTTACTTTACACCTAAATCCTGCAAGCGTCGAGTTTGCCGAAGACCTGCCTGCTGCAGGCAGGTGCAAGGCGGCAAGGGCGCAGACGTACTATGATACTTCAAGACCTTGCCAACACCGTCCCGCCTCCAGGCGGGATAAAATCGGCACTCCC
>JAGGXA010000261.1 GCA_021163285.1 Deltaproteobacteria bacterium
AAATTAATGCGTGTTATACAAGCACAACATTTCTGTAATTCGTTGATATTAAAAGCATAATTTTCTTCTTGAAAATAGTTTATGCAGGTTTTAGGTTACACTTGGCAGAAAAGTGGCAACGGGATCCTGCCGCTGATTTAAGAGGCTATAAGCCTCTTCTGCAATTTACAATTTTTAGTTCCAATAAAAGTGTCAACTACTTTTACCTCAAAATGAAGGATGCCTGAAAAGCAAATCAATATTAACAAGGGTCAAACATAGACTTGACCCCTTTAACGCCTTTAATTTCAGGCGGATATAGCGTGCAAGAGAAAAAAGAGATTATATACCTGGATCATAATGCAACCACGCCTTTGGCCCCTGAAGCCGAAAAAAGGATGATACCATACTTACGGGAGGAATTCGGCAACCCTTCAAGCGGTTATCTGCTTGGAACAAGGGCAAAACAGGGGGTTGAAAGAGCAAGAGAAGAGGTTGCCTCTCTTCTCGGATGCCAAAGCCATGAAATCATCTTCACCTCAGGCGGGACCGAATCGAATAATATGGTCTTGAAAGGACTTATTGATTTCATAAATCCGGGCAAATTTCATATTATCACTTCTGCGATAGAACATCCCGCAATCCTGAATCCAGCTTTATTTCTAATGGAGTCAGGGATTAAAATAACTTTCCTTCCTGTTGACGACTTATGCCTGGTTGACCCCGGAGACGTTCAAAAGGCAATCCTGCCTGAGACTACACTTATCAGCATCATGCTGGCAAATAACGAAACAGGAACAATTGAACCTGTAAAAGAAATATCAAAGATAGCGCATGATCATGGCGTTTTCATCCATACAGACGCTGCTCAGGCCGTGGGAAAACTCGAGGTTGATGTCAATGAGCTCGGCATTGATTTTCTGACAATCGCAGGGCATAAACTCTATGGTCCCAAAGGTGTTGGAGCACTCTATATTCGCAACGGTCGGGAAATTACCCCGCTCATTCACGGCGCAGGTCAGGAATTCGGAAAAAGGGCAGGCACTGAAAACGTCATCCTGGAAGCAGGTCTTGGCGCGGCGTGCAAGGTCGTTCAGAAGAGGATCAAAACGGATATTCCGGATATGGAAAAGATGAGGGACCGTCTGCAAAAACTCCTGTTTGATGGTATTGAAGGTCTGGCGCTAAACGGACATCCTGATAAAAGACTTCCAAACACCTTGAATGTCTCTGTCCCCGGCCTTGAGGGAATGCAGATCCTTAATGGAATTCCCGCTGTTATGGCCTCAACCGGGGCGGCCTGCCATGACAGGACTGTCAGGCTCTCTCATGTACTCTCCGCCATGTCCGTCTCCCCTGAAACCGGTATGGGCGCGCTCAGATTCACCGTTGGAAGGATGAATACCATGGATCAGATCGAAGAAGCGGCACAATTAATAATCAAACAGGTAAAACGGATGCGACATGGAAAATGATAATACTGAAAGACCGGCGCTATTAATCATTGATATGGTGAAAGATAATTTTATTGAAGAGAAAAACCTGCCGATAACACCTTTTGCCCGGATGATAATTCCACCTGTCAATGCCATTGCCTCTATATTCAGGGAACATGGATGGCCTGTTGTCTTTTCGACCGATTCATTTAATAAGGATGACTTTATATTCATGGGCAGGATGAAACCGCACTCCATTTCAGGGACGGAAGGTGCTGAAATTGTTGAAGAAATAGACAGAAAAAAAGAAGATTACTGGTTGCCCAAACCAAGATTTTCCGCCTTTTTCAAGACCGATCTTGATAAATGGTTGAGAAAAAGGGGAGTGACACTCTGCGCCGTATCCGGGATCGCAACCAATTTCTGTGTTCTTACCACCGTTATAGATGCCATCTGCCATGATTTCAAATCGGTCTTGCTTGAAGACTGCACGGCAGCTTCATCTGAAAAGATTCATGAGCAGACATTAGATACCTACCGTTTTAATCCCCTCTATCCCCTGTTACGTTTTATAAGTTCATCGGAGCTGTTAAAAGAATTGCTGTAAGCGGCGGTTCTCGCCCCGCCGTTCCAATGCTTTGCGTTGGAACGTATTTTCAGACGCTTCAGTTGCATAGTGAACTATACAACTGTTGCCGCAACGCTGAAGATGGACAAAATGGCAGGCAGGATGCGCAGGTTATTTTCTGTAAGTTCCCTTAACCCTGAACGTTGAACCCTGAACCTGTGAACGGTTACGAATAATCAAAGGCGCCTTTCTTTCCCATGATCCGAGCTTCTTTATCCGCAAAACTTATCTGCTTTTTGTCGTCTATCTTTTTGCCCGGATTCAGCTCCTGCTCCCTTTTCTCTAATGCTTCTTTGGCCTCCTTGATCCTGGCCAGCCTTTGTTCTTTGATCTTTAGTTCTTCAGGTATCTCGTACCCGGTTTTATCCTGATATTCTTCATCTTCTTCTTTATCGCATTTGGCTGCTTTTGTTAGCAGATCTTCAATCTCCTCAGTCAGTTCCTTTTCCTTTGCCTTGAGTCGTCCGTAACTCATCGCCTTGTGCTTCGATGTATTTGCCTTAAACTTCGATCCGTCCAAACTTACATGACCAAGCGATACCATCCCAGCTTCCATCGCCAATAATACACTTTGCTTGAAGCACTCCTTGAAAAACTCATAGTTGTCTTTCCTGAAGTCACTCAGTACTCTGAAATTAGGACAGTTACAATGCGATATGAACATAAATCCAATATCTTCATGGCATTTCTTCTCTATCTCACGAGAACTGAAAGCCCCTTGACTATAAGCAGATATCAAGATGCCTGTTATTAGTTTCGGATGAAAGGCATTTTGACCACGAACGCTGAATTTCTCTTCAACGCTTGATGTGTCAAGTTGTTCAAATATGTCCTCGTAAACATAACATGGATGATCGGACGGTAGTAAATCAAAGAC
>JAGGXA010000198.1 GCA_021163285.1 Deltaproteobacteria bacterium
TTAGTTTCGGATGAAAGGCATTTTGACCACGAACGCTGAATTTCTCTTCAACGCTTGATGTGTCAAGTTGTTCAAATATGTCCTCGTAAACATAACATGGATGATCGGACGGTAGTAAATCAAAGACCGTTGGTGGCAAATAGCGCCCGCTGTTTAAACTTCACAGGGTCTTTTTTGAAAGGAATCGGCATTGTGATACTCCCTTTGAGTGCTAAAATCTTAAAAAGAAATTACCACAAAGTATAGCGGTTGTCAATGGCTAATGCACTATATCTTATTGTTTTCACTAATCTTTCCCGTCCCATTATCACAGTGTTTTAGTTGACTTATGATTTAGAGACGCGTATCTTTCAAAATAATTATAAAATCTTTTCCAGAAAATGGGCCAATCAGCCTATTCCCGGACAGCCTCCTGGGCACGAAGCCAATAAACGTAATAAGTTTACGTTTTATTTTTTATAACCGCCATGAAGCGGATGTGGACTGGCCTGTCCGCCTCTCAACAAATTTAGGGCTGAAAGTGCGAAGCCAATAGAATGATGTCGATTATCATTCTATTTCTTATAAAAATTATTTAATAATATGCGCTGAGGAGAAATCATGCTTTCTATACTGGAAACCTGCAGGCCTCGACATGACATTCTTGATGGGACATTTAACCCCGAAATTTTTACAGCTTCCATTAGCGAGGTTTTACGTTTTTATAAAAATCAAGGTACAAGAATACATCCCATGTATACGGATGCAGAACAATTCTTTACTGAGGCCACTTATCCAACTGATGGATTAAAGATGGTTCTTCAAGATGTTTTTGCTCGCCTGGCTGGAGATAATACCGTACCTGCAATTCACCGTCTTGAAACGGCCTTTGGCGGCGGAAAAACTCATACCCTGATTGCTTGTACCCATATTGGATACAAAGGTTCTGAACTAAAACCTTTTGTCTCGGACCTTTTACCGGTTGACCATTTGCCTGAAAAAGGGGGTGTATCCGTTGTTGGTATTGCTGGTGATGAATTACCTGTTCACCGTCCCCAGGGTACAACACTTGTTCCATATACACTGTGGGGTGAAATAGCCTTTCAGATTGGTGGAGAAACTTTATATAGAGATGTTGAAGAAGAGGCAGCATCTTTTGCAGCTCCAGGCAGGAACTATTTTGATACTGTCCTTGGAAACAGAAAAGTATTGATAATGTTGGATGAGTTAGCCCAGTACACGGCCAGACTGACTGCGGCCAATCCTGATGGTGGAGAGCAATTGGCGGCTTTTTTAATGGGATTGAATGGATATGCACGATCCAATTCAAATATTTCCGTTCTCTTAACCCTTGCCAGTGCAACGGATGCCTTTGCAAGCCAGACAGAGCAACTGGCCAAATTACTTACAAAAGTTGTTGGACAGGATGTTTCAAAAGATGCTGCATTAGGGATTGGACAACAGGCTATCGGCAGTGTTACAAGTGTCATCTCCAGGGATGCAACAGCGGTTGTACCGGTTCAATCCTCAGAAATTTCAAGAGTTTTGGCAAAACGATTGTTTTCAGAAATTGATTCTACTGCAGCAAAGGATACAGCGACAGAGTACACCACGCTTTATCAAAAAAATATTTCTCTGCTGCCGGATAATGCAACCCGAGCAGATTTTAAAGATCGGATGATTGCTCACTACCCCTTTCATCCTACGCTTATCAATTTTCTGAACAATAAATTATCGGTATCTGAAAATTTTCAAGGTACCCGTGGGGTTCTTAGAGTGCTGTCTCTGGCCATCAGAAGTATATGGCAGGCACAAATTCATATTCCCATGATTCACACTTGTCATATTGATTTAAGAGATGCCAGAACGGTTAATGAAATTATCGGAAGAACTGGAAGTGGGGATCTGCTGCCTGTGCTGAATGCCGATATAGGGGGGGCAGATACCGAACAGATTCAAGGATGCAGCAGTAATGCCCAACTGGCAGATCAAAAAAATCCTCATCCGGAAAATTGGAAGATGTATGAGTATACATGGAAAACCATCTTCCTCAACAGTTTGACCGGAAGGGAACTGGGTATAGAATCGAATATATTCGGACTGACTAAACAGGAGGCGCTATTTTCCGTTGCTTTTCCAGGACTGACCCCCTCCCAGGTGAGCGAAGCCCTGAAGGAAATCAACAACAGCGCATTTTACTTAAGATGCAATAAAGGCCGTTACTATGCCAGTCTTGAACCTTCTGTGAATATCGCCATTGCCAAAATTCGACGGACACTCAATACTGAAGAACTGGATAGTTTACTGGATGCGACAGCCCGGAAGGTTGTTAAAGCCGATATCAAAACATTTCAGATCGTCCATGATGTTACTGCACCTGAGCATATCCCCGATAAAAAGGGAAAGCCGGTTCTTTCGCTTGTTTCTCTTGGGGCATCTAATCTCAACGTGGATGATTGCGTTACCTATGCTGGCCCTAACACCCCAAGGGTAGAACAGAATCTTGTATTCTTACTGGTACCCAAAACAGTTCTCGTAAAAAGTCAGGATTATAAACAGGCAGACCTTTTTATTTCTTCTGCTGACCAGGCTCAAAAAGAGTTAAGGCGTTTAAGGGAACTGGCACGCACCGTATTGGCAATGAGAAAGTTGATATCCAATCCCCTAAACCAGGGAATTAACCCTAACAAGCTGGACAAAGATGAATTTAAAAGTCGATTTCATGAACGGGAAAATGCACTGATTACATCTGTTTCTGAGTGTTATCAATACTTGTGGTATCCGTCTGCAAACGGTCAGATTTCCTGCAGGGAAATCAAGACCGGCGGCGGTGAAGGCGGTGAGTCCATTTTGGAGCAGATCAGAAAGACCCTCAGGAATGAAGGTGAGATTGTTACGGCGGAACATACAACCCAATCAGATTTATCCAATCTGAGGAAACTGTTCTTTGGACAAAAGGATGTTGTCGCCATTCAGGAAATTCGGGATAACTTCTGCCAGTTGAGAAAATGGCCGGTTCTGGATTCCGGCAATGTTCTGGATCATATTATCCGGCGAGGAACAGATAAAGGTGTCTGGTATGTTTTTAAAATGGGTAGTGGAGAAAGTACGAAACCGTCGGAACTGTATGGTCAGAATGTTAAGGAACTGCCACTTCATATTAACTTGTCTGAACCTTATTCTCTGGTAACCCTCCAGGGCGCAAACAAAAGAGGATGGACGGATAAACAGGGGATTGACCCCAAAAAAGTTAAAAAGTACGTCAAACAGATTGTTTCAGAAAAGCAGGAAATTAAAGTCTCAGATATTGTTTGCGATTTCAAGGCCAAACACGGAGACGTTCAGGATGATGCTGTTGAAGAAGCCATTGCAGGTCTCATCCAGGACGGCCGGCTGATGGCATGCAGACAGGAGATCAAAGAGGATGAGAAACCTGAACTGATATCAGGTGCGCAAGCCATGTTTTACAAACCGGCTTCAGAAGATACCATTATTACCAAAACAAAAGCTTCAGAAAAAGGATGGATAGGAAGAGAAGATCATGCCATACATCTTTCAGGCCATGACAGTACTGAAAAGATATTTCCATTGATGAAAAGGCTTGGAAGTATTTATCAAAGGGGCGGGTTGTCGGATATTGATGTTCTGGACATATCGGGCATGGTACTGCCCGGCGGCGGAAGGTTAAGAATTGAGTTGACCGACGTAACTCCGGAGTCTATGAAAAACCTGGGTGAATTCTTTGAAGTGATTGCAGGTTTGGTTGAAAAAGATAATGATACGGAAATTTTTCTGGATATTAACAAGCCAGATGACAATTGTAAATTTGCAGGTGAACTGCGTAAATATGAGAAATAGCAGAAAGAAACAATTAAATGACTAAAAGTAAAAAAAAAATAAGCTCTGACATTCATTATGCCCGGCGGGTCAGACCGGAACTTAATCATGCAAAATGGATATTGAGAATAACTGAACATAAAGATAAACCCATGCCGGTACTGATTCTGAAAGAAAGAATTCAACCGGATCAGCGGACAGACACCAGGAATCTGGTTGCCCCCAGAGCTGTTTTAAAAGAAAAAGGGTTTTTATATGGCCCTTCTTTAACGCGGTGTCTCCCTGTACTGAAAACAATTATCACAAGGGTGACGGATCAGGCAGATATCCCTTTGGAGATGCAGCAATACCTGAATAAAAAAAGAATCATTTTCCGGGGGAACCTGCCCCTTGACGATGAGGCCGGTTATAAGCTGGGACTGATTTTTAAACTTCAGGAAAGAATCAAAAAGATGGACCGGGTTGAACTCATTGCCAGACGGGTAGATCGATTTACAAAGGAGGAAGCCGCATACTGGTATTCACGGATTTCAAACTTCACTGATGCTGCCAACAGATGGGCCATGGCCGGGATGAAGATCATGCTGGCAGGATACTCAAACGATAAAAACATTGAAAAAATGTTGGATAAATTAAGATTGAATTACTAAGCAGACAAGGCAGAAATAATGGACATTTCTTCTTATCATGACGATCTGAGATTAATTGAAGCTGGATTCCCGTGCCATCAGGTTGGAGCGGAAACTCAAAGGGAAAGAGGTGCAAGTTCAGCGCTCCCCCCCCTCTATTTTTTACACGTCTGGTGGGCACGAAGACCATTAACACCAAGTCGGGCTGCTATTCTTGCATCCTTGCTGCCGGCAGATACTGATCCGGATTGGTTTGTAAAACAGTTAGGGATATTAAAAAAGGTCGTTGAAATAAATGGAGTTCAATGGGTATTAGCTGGAAAGATTCTTAATAAAATTAAGATATTGAAAGACCAAAATGAAGTTCTGATTGTTGATAATAAGATTCGTGAATTCCTTTTTAAAGAGAACGAACGCCGATTTAAATGCCTTGACATAGTTAAAAAACTAAAATTATCTGACGAGTCTTTTCATAATAATTTTTTCGTAAAACAATGGGAAAAGGAGTTGGTGTTCATTCCAGAACCATTCCCTTCAATAAGCGATACCATTGAAGTCAATAAAATTCCAGCAAATCCCGCACAAATCAATGACCGAATTCGGTTTGCAAAATCAACTGCTGTAATTAAGGCTCTTGGTAAACCAATTAAATTGGATGCCGAAGATCTGTATGGGTACGGCAGGGCATTTACCAATTCTCCCCTTGCCGAGGCAAACCCGAAAGTCGTGTTAGATCCCACATCAGGAGGTGGATCGATACCCTTTGAAGCTTTACGATTAGGCCATAAAGTAATAGCTAATGATTTAAATCCAGTTGCTTGTGTCATATTAAATGCGACCCTCAAATATCCGGCACAGTTCGGGCCTGCTTTATTAAACGATATAGAATATTGGGGGAATCGTTTAATAAAACATGTTTCAAGAGAAATGGACAATGTTACTCCTTTTTCTGAATTACCAGAACAGGAAAAAGATCATCTCAAGGACCATTGCAAAGCCTGTTCAGAGCATATTCCAGAATTTGATAAGAAAGAATATGACCAAACCGGTATATTATACTGTCGTCAGGTAACTTGCCCTCATTGTGGTGGAGATGCTCCTCTGCTGAATACCTGTTGGCTCTGCAAAGAATCTGGGAAACAATGGGGAATCAAAATAATACCAGATGGCAAGGCTGAAAATGGTACAGTTAATTTTGAAACTTATCGGGTAACTGAAGGCAAATTCCCCAAAGGAGAAGATCCGAACTTCGCCACAGTAAATAGAGGTGTTGGACTCTGTATCCATTGCAAGCAGGCCATCAGTGCGGATGAAATCAAAGCCCAGGCCAGGGGAGAATCCGGCCTTGGAAAATGGAAAGACCGACTTTATTGTATTGTTGCCGTCAGATTTCAACCGAAGCTGGACAGGCACGGAAAGGTACAGCATTATAAATCAGGTGCCAAAAAGGGGAAAATAAAGACTGAAAAAATACGTTTCTTTCGAACACCAAACCCGGAAGACTTAAAAGCCCTGGAAGAAGCTGAGGCTGAATTGGAAAAAAAATGGGATCACTGGGATGAATTGGGATTGATTCCAACGGAAAAA
>JAGGXA010000052.1 GCA_021163285.1 Deltaproteobacteria bacterium
TGAAACCTCAGGCTATTATCCATCGTCCCTACGGAGGCTGTCCGAGAATGCCCTTTTTCCCAAACTCTGCGTTATGCTCAAAAAATTATCCTCGAAATATCAACTATATGTCTGCGGTAATTTTTTGGGCAAGCCTTGATTTTGAAAAAAATTGCTATTTTCGGACAGCCTCCTACGGGATTGTATAAGCCCCATCGGGGCGATAGACAATAGTCCGTCAATTTATTGCCGGGTGGCCGGAACGATGACCAAGGTCCAAAAAAGTAATTATTAATACCAACCTCGTTTTCTTCAGCGTAGGAACCTGTATGGTATGCCATTCCCATTCAGGTGCGCGGGAACGAGGGAAAAAAACAACCTCTGAACCCGTGAACGGTTATCAAATTTCTAATTATCACCAAGTTGAGACGGTGTGACAATCGGCCCAAACTTTTCCTTAAGGACTGTCAGGTCTTGTTTTTGTTCTTTGAGGACTTCAAACAACCTGTCGGGAATATTTTTATCCTTGCCGTATGCCTCTGCCTGCAAATCAATCCGGGAAATTATATTATCGATGTATAATGAAAATTGCTGAACATATAGTTCTTCAGAATATTCTTTGTTGATAATGGTCTTGAACAACTCTTTCAGGTCCTGGTATCCCGGGAGGTTCCCGATGGGGGTTTTAATTGAATTCACCTCGTTGTGAGCATACCTTTCAAGCCAGGCAAGCCATACCTTGACATCTCTTTTTTCGCCTAACAGTTTTTTGGAAGTCCCTCCCCGGGATTCATGGGTCAAAAAATAATTCAGGCCCGCCATTACCGGTTTTTTGTCCTCCGCAATGTCTTTATGTCCAAAGAATTTAAACTGTGCATCCATATAATCTCCCAATGCGCCGGGAATGAATGGCGCATTGGCCCATGGGGCGCGTTTTACGCCTGTTGCTCCGACCTCGGTTGCCGTGGCGGCTGAGACAATGCATGCCCCTATAACCACGCCGTAATCGGAATTTTTTGCTACCCGGACAGGGGGCATGGTATCGCTGTCTCGACCGCTGTATGTGATTATTCTTGTTTCAACACCTTTTGGATCTTCTGCCTGCTCTGAATAAGTTGCAAGGGCAGTTGATTTAAGTGTGCATCGTGCGTTGGGATGAGAGACAGGTATTTCTTTTCCGTTCTCATCCAATTTACCCCGCTCCCATGGGCCCTGGAAATTCCGACCCTTTTCAGGGGGGGGTTCGCCGTTTCCTATCCATTGAGGAACGCCGTTTTCATCGATTAAAACGTTTGTCCAGATAACTTCCGTCCCGGGTTTTCTAAGCAGTTCCATTAATAACGGGTCACCTTCCATGTTGACATCTTCAACAATGCCGAAGATCCCTGACTCAGGGTTGATAGCCCTTATGCTGCCGTCATCCGCCCGCCAAAGCTGCGCAAGGTCATCACCCACAAAATGAGCGCCTGCCATGGCAGTGGTAGTCTTGCCGCATCCACTTGGCGCTGCGCCTGCGCACCATGTTATCCTGCCTCCCGGCCCGTCAATACCGGTAATAAACATATGTTCGGACAATTCATTGCCCCTGTTTTCATACACCGCTTTGTCAACGGCAAATCTGTGATTCCCTTTTTTCAAAAGCAATGTATTGCCGGCATAAGTACAATTCATGCTGTAGGTGGTTCTATGTTTACGATCCATGAAGACACGTGCATTCGGCAGGTCTTCCGGCCTGTTAAGGCCTTCACTGTGAATATTTGAAAAGAAATGCCCAAGTCGTTTTACTTCAGCTTCAAAATTGGGGAATTCATTTCTGTAAAGGATCTCCGCGCTGTGGCTTACATACGCGGAACTGGTGATTTCAAGCGCCGGATTCGATACCGGCGCACCCACGGGCCCGCGCATATAAAAACCGACCACCATGGTTTTACCGTGCATTATTCCAGTCATTTTGCCGCGGATATCTTCGAGAGCCACATCCCTCAACATTTTATTGGCAAGAGAGCTGACCTCATCGCCCTCGTCTATTATGTAATAGGTGCGGTCTATGATCCTCCCCTGTTCATCCTTTAAATCATAATGGATAGTGTGATTTTCCATAGGGAGATTCGCTTCCTCTCCATTTTTAATGCACAAGTCTCTGATAAACCGGTTGTCTTCCTTAAGGCCGGTATTAATGAATACGAAATCAGGCTCACACATGGCTATGGCATTTGCGATAGTCATTAATATTTCAGGGTGCTTAATCAGCATTATCCTGGAAAAATTAACCTTATCCAATTTGGTTTCGAAAAGTTCAACTGCAGCCTCATAAGTCCTGATCCCGCCAATTTCAGTCGCAATATCCACACCTTTAAACTTTTGTTCCATAATTGCTTTTCCTCACTTGAAATGTTTGGTTAAAATATTTCCCGTGGTCAAAATGATACATCCGCCATATTCAAATTTATCTCCCTCGTTACCACGTTCCGTTGTGGAAATACAGGCCGGGGCAGAACGTTTCAAAACACCTTCCGACGCAGGGAATCGGAACGAGAAGACAACGGTCGCATTTATTATGCGCAGACCTCTTTTCTTAAAATTAGAAAAAATATAGTTATAAGTCAAGATGAAACAGGACGGCTTTTACATACACTAATGTATGATTGTGGCTATTCTTCTTACCGGAAGCCTCATCAAGGGATTATTGCCGTCTCTTCTTTTTTGCAGGCATGGATTGATCGGATACATATCTTTACATGGTATTTGCAAAGGTGTATTGTAGCCGAAACCCGTGAACCCTTACCGAAAACATAGGAACAATTTCAAAGAGTCGGGATATCGAAATGCCATCTCTTATCATACCGCAAAGACTTAGTCCGGGCGACCTGGTCGGCGTTATATCTCCTTCCGGCCCTGTTGATGAGCCTGAACTGCAAGCAGGTCTTGATATGATTAAGTCTTCGGGTTTTGAGGTACTTAAAGGGACTTATCTCTTTTGCAGAAAAGGTTATCTCGCGGGGGATGATGAAAAACGCCTGAAAGATCTGCATGCAATGTTTGCAAACCGGGATATAAAGGCAGTCTTTTGCACGAGGGGCGGGTACGGGACCATGAGGCTTCTTGACAGGATTAATTATGCCCTGATCAGGGAGAATCCGAAAATCATTGCCGGTTTCAGCGATATCACAGCGCTTTTGACTGCAATCCATGAAAAGACCGGCCTTATAACCTTTCACGGACCGGTGCTTCAAGGCCTTACAGCCGGGAATCGGGCCTGCTTTGAGGGTCTTATTCACACTCTCACCATCGGCGAACCATTTAACATCAGCCTTGGGGACGGTTATGCTATTGTGCCCGGTGCTGCAACAGGTCATTTGACAGGGGGGAACCTGAGTCTGATATGCAGTCTGATCGGCACTCCTTATTTTCCGGCGCTTAGGGGTGCCATCCTCTTTATCGAAGAAAAAGGGGAGTCCCTGTACCGTATAGACAGGATGCTGACCCATCTTCTATTATCCGGCAGTCTGAACGGCCTTGCGGGAGTTGTTGCCGGTGAATTTACGGGATGTGCGGATATGGAGGATATAAAGGGGTTATTGACTGACCGGATTTCCGGGCTCCGCATTCCTGTTGCAACCGGGCTCTCAACAGGTCATGGGATGGAAAATATTACACTTCCAATAGGTCTCTCCGCTCAACTTGATAGCGGGAGCATGACCTTGTCAATTAAGTCTGCTTGCGTTACGGGGTAACCTGCTTATGAAGGATTTTGATAATCTTGAAAGACTTAAGAACCGTATCAGGGAGGGTGCAAATCCTGTCAGCGTGACAGGTCTGTCCGGGCCCGCGCTTTCATATTTCTTTTCCCTGTTCCTTACAGGGCTTGACAGACCCTGTCTAACTATACTTCCCGACAGAAAAGATGCGGAGAGGTTTTTTAGAGACCTCCTGTTTTTTATGCCTCAGGCAGATATATTCTCATCTGCAGAGGCAAGGCTTTTTGAATTTCCCTCTTATGAAATTTCTCCTCTTACAGGCTTAAGTCCTCACCCCGATATCGTGACAAAACGTCTTGAGGCCCTCTATGCCATGATATCCAATAAAAATCCGGTTATTATTACTTCACTTGAATCTGTATCTTTGAAAATCATGCCGAAGGAAGATTTTGTCGGCTCCCTTGAGTATCTTGAAACAGGAGAAGATGTGGAAAGAGATCTCCTTCTCAAAAAACTCGAGGCCACCGGTTACCAGCGGACATCGTTAGTGGAAGAACGGGGAGATTATTCTGTTCGGGGCGGAGTGATCGATCTTTTTTCACCTCTTTATACGAACCCTGTTCGGCTTGAGTTCTGGGGAGAACGGCTCGAATCGATCCGCCAGTTTGATTCTTTAAGCCAGAGGTCTTTAAACCATTTAAAAGAAATGGTGCTCCTTCCTGTAAATGAGATTATCATGGAGAGGAGGAACATAAAAAGGGCAAGGTCCATGGGTAGATTGCCGAACCAGCCCATAGAGGGGGCAGGCTTTTCCGGGCAGGAGGCATGGCTTAATCATTTTTATCCGCATCTTGATACCCTGTTTCAATATCTCCCTGAAAATGGGCTTATTACTTTTATTGACCATCATCGTGCTGCTCAGGTTTCCGGAAAGATAAAGGCAAAATTCGAGAAGGATGTAGAAAGGTCCCGGCAGGAAGCAGCGCAAAAAGGCGTCCCGTTCCCTGAAACCGAAGGCTTATTTATTCCGTATAAAGAAATAGAGCGCCAGCTTGAAAGGCGTCAGATACTTGATTTTAGCTCTCTGGAACTTACTCAAGAACCTGAAAAGGCAAAAAGCATTCGAATTCAAGGAAATTTCCATTTGAGTTACGATCTGGAGGTGCGCATAGCCGGCAAGGGGAGGGTTTCGATGGCGCCCCTTGCTGAAAAGATAGCTGAGTGGCTTAATCTGAGGGGAAAGGTCGTGCTTGTATGCCGTACAGAGCAACAGGCGGACCGCTTAAAGGAAATCCTTGCAAACTACGACGTTCATGTCCAAAGGGTCGTAAAATCCTGGGATCAAATACCTGAGGTGTCAGGCCTCAGCATCTGTCTCGGACATTTTTCAAAGGGATTCATATGGCTTGAGCGCGGGATTTTTATTGTCAGTGAAGATGAAATATTCGGCTCTAAGAGAGCCCGATCAAGACCAAAAAAAAAGTCAGGGAAAGACTCGCTTGCCTGGTCAAGCTTCAGTCAGCTCAAGGCAGGGGACTTTGTAGTACATGAGGAACATGGCATCGGTCGTTATGTTGCTCTTGTGAAAATGGAAATACAAAACAAGACAAATGATTTTGTGATTGTTGAATACTCAGGGAACTCCAGGCTTTTTATACCGGCAGATCGCGTAAGTATCCTTCAAAAATATGTAGGCGCAAGTGAACAGGCCCCGAAGCTGGACCAGCTTGGAGGCAGGTCCTGGAACCTGACAAAGCTGAAGGCGAAAAAATCCGTTAAAAAGATAGCAAAACAGCTCCTGGAACTTTATGCCTTGAGAAAGCATAATAAAGGATTTTCATTTTCTGCGCCCGATAATTATTTCAGGGAATTTGAAGCTGCTTTTGAACATGAGGAAACCAGGGATCAGATGAAGGCCATAGAAGATGTGCTTGATGATATGATGTCCGAGCGTCCCATGGATCGGCTTATATGCGGTGATGTCGGCTTTGGAAAGACAGAGGTGGCGGTGAGGGCTGCATTTAAGGCAGTTTCAGACGGCAAACAGGTCGCTGTTCTGGTTCCCACTACTGTTCTTGCAGAACAACACTACGAGACGTTTAAAAAGAGGATGGACAGCTACGATATCGGTATCGGCTTGATAAGCAGGTTCAAGACCCCGAAGCAACAGAGAGAGATCCTGGGAAAGGTGAGGGCGGGCAAGCTCGATATTCTTATCGGCACCCACAGAATAATCCAGAAGGATGTCATGTTCAGGGAGCTTGGCCTCCTGATTATTGATGAGGAGCAACGGTTTGGCGTTAAGCAGAAAGAGGCATTAAAAAGATACCGTTCCCTTGTGGACGTCCTTGCCATAACGGCAACTCCCATACCAAGGTCCCTGCATCTGTCTATGATGGGAATCAGAGACCTGAGCATCATTGAAACCGCGCCGGAGGAGAGGTCTGCCATAAAGACGTATTTGACAAAATATGATGAACCGCTTATCAAACGGGCCGTATTGAGCGAAATAGAAAGGGGGGGGCAGGTTTTTATCGTGCATAACAGGGTACATACCATTGATAGGTTTGCGGATACATTGAAACGGTTAATTCCTCAGGCCCGGTTTGCCGTTGCCCATGGCCAGATGAAGGAGAGGGAGCTTGAACGTTCTATGCTTAAGTTTTTAAGGAAAGAAATCGACGTGCTTGTTTGCACGACCATCATAGAATCAGGGCTTGATATACCTTCCGCCAATACGATTATTATCAATAAAGCCGACCGTTTCGGTCTTGCGCAGATCTACCAGTTAAGGGGCAGAGTAGGGAGATCGAAAGAGAAGGCCTATGCCTACCTGCTAATTTCAAACGATTCAACCATTACAAAGGATGCGGAAAAGAGATTAAAGGCCCTCATGGATTTTTCTCACCTCGGTGCAGGTCTTCACCTTGCCATGCACGATCTCAAGATCAGGGGTGCAGGAAATATTTTAGGTTTTTCCCAGTCAGGCCATATCTCTGCCGTGGGTTACGAATTCTATATGAAATTGATAGAAAGAACCATAGCCGAGATCAAGGGTGAAGAGTGGCACGAGGATATCAATCCTGAAATAAATATTGATATCCCCGCATACCTGCCTGAAGATTATGTCATAGATACTGATGTCAGACTGAACCTTTACCGCAGACTGTCCGGCCTCAAAGAAGAGGAAGACCTCAATTCCATGGTGGATGAAATCAGAGATCGGTTCGGCCCGCTTCCGGAAGAGGCAGGCAATCTCCTTGGTTTAATGTCTGTAAGGCTTTTGCTGAAAGGTATGGGCGTGAGCAGGCTTGACGTAACCCGAAGCAGTTTTACGCTTACATTTTCAGAGGCTGCCGTCATTGATCCTGAAAAAATTGTCGGTCTGGTAAGCAAAAAGCCAAAAAAGTATCGTTTTTTTGATCAGGACAGGTTAAGTGTGAGCATGGGCCTGTTTCCCTTTGGTGATGCAATTCCCAGGATCAAAAAAGACATTCAAATCATTAATAAAGAAGCCGGGTTAGGTTTTTAGTAATCGTTCACAGGTCCAGGGTTAAGGACAAAGAAGGCATTGAAAACCCGAAGTCCTCGTCACAAATGCCTGTTTCCCAGGTATTTGCCCGTTTGGCTCCAAATTCTGGATTAGATATCCCAAAGATGATCCTCTTTACTTAAATACGTATTATAAATGCAGTCCGGGGATAAAAACCAGCCTTGAACCTCTGAACCCGTGAACGTCGCTTTTCAGTGAGTGCCGTTTTTTGCGCTCCGCTGCGAAAGCTTTGTTAGCCATTTTCTTGCTTCAATGCTGCAAATTTTTTTTATAAAATCACTCAAAGATGTACCGAGTTCATATTTTTTTAAATCAATCACTAAACCAACATGATTGGCCTTTACCCGTTTCAGAGCATTTTATCATCACAAGTTAATACAGCAGTATGAAGAGCTCGTGCTGCTAATGAGATATCAGCTTCATTTTTATACAAGCCTGTTGGCCTTTTTTGTGGGCCAGCAGAAGTTGATTCACTACTTATGAATTTTGATTCTTCCATGGTTATATCTGCTTCGGTGTCTGAAACTCCACCAGGCTGCCAAGTGCGTCACCGGCAAGCTGGCCGATGAGGCAGCCTTGAGCGCGGGATAACATCCCGGTATCAAGAACCTTATGGCAGATTTGTGTCGTCGATGTCATTCGTACTCCCTACAGACCCAACCGTTCCGCAACATCCTCGAAATCCGGAGCTTCAGCATAGAGCTTTTCGAACTCGGCACGGGCACGAGACTTCTGTCCCAAATCCACGTAGGCCAGAGCGCGTTCGTAACGTAGGGAACGAAGCAGATCATCGGACCGGCCTTTTTTGCGGCGCAGGGCGGCTGTTAATGTGTTCCGGGACGCGGTTGCCAGACCGAGTTGACGAAGGGCTTTAGCTCTGTAAAGCATCAAAGCCGCATGGATAGGCGTCTCGTTCTCAATGCCCTCAACCAATTGTAAAACCTTCCGGAAGACGTTTTTGTCGTCCGGATGAGCGTCCAGCAACAGCTCAGCACGAGACAGCTTCACCACCACGTCGTCGGGCTCAAGCCGCTGCAGCCTTTCGAGACAGGTAATTGCATCCTGCCAGCGCTTCTGACGCTGGTAGACTTCCACCATGCCCAGCAGCACGCCCCGAAGATCCGGGCCCACATGCGCGGACACCTCGTCTGTGACAGGCAGAATCATGACAGCGGAGATGCCGTACCTGGAGAAGTAACGGCCCAGGCGGTTGTGCTTCCCGGCAGCCGCGGACAGATAGCTCGCAGCTTTTTCCAGCCGCTCCTTCTTGAGGGCCAGAAAACCGGCGAGGTACGCTCCGTCTGCCAGATGAGCCGCCTTCTCGAGGTCGTGAAGCGCTTTGTCATCATTTCCCAGTGCCAGCTCCCGGCAACCGTCAACCAGGGCTTCCTCGTCGTCCGGCGTGATGAGCCGCTTGAAGAAACCCAGGGTCAGACGGTCTTCTGCGCGGACTGAAGGGACCTCCGGGGCGGTTGAAGACGCATTTTTCCTGCCACCTGAGTTCCCGCCTGGAAGAGTCGTGGTGTAAAAGAGTCCTGTTCCCGGAATCCCCATCGTAGCCCGCTTACCACGGGACCCAACGGTGAACTTCGCACCGCGTGGCCCGAACGAGAGCGATCCTCCTGACTTGCTCAGGTTCAGTGTTACCCCTGGTGCGATTTTGACTCTTCTCCAGAAACGGAAGCTCATGAATCACCTCCCGGTCGAGAATTTTCGCATACATCCTCCACCGATGACCCAGTGTCAGTTATTCTTCTTCCTTCCCACTTCTAACA